>JBBDYQ010000006.1 GCA_040901445.1 Thermoleophilaceae bacterium
TCCATTCCAGTCATCTCAACAGCACCACTGTTGCGATGACCAATGGAGACCGCCCTGTGTATGGCGGCCCAAAGCAGGACAGCGGACGCGATTCTCGCGCGGCTGGCGACCGCGTCGCACGGCGTGGTCACGCGGCGCGGCCTGCTGGCCGCCGGCATCGCGCGGCATGACATCGCGCGCCGGCTGCGCACCGGGACGCTGATCCTCGAGTACCCCGGTGTCTACAGGGTGGGCCATCGCGCGCCGAGCACCGAGGCCGCCTACCTCGCGGCGGTGGTGGCCTGCGGCGACCGCTCCCTGCTGAGCGGGCTGGCCGCCGGGCACCTTGTCCGCATCGTCAGGGCAGCTCCCCCGCTACCCGAGGTCACGGTTCCCACCGAGCGGCGGGTCGAGGGGATCCGAACCGTGCGCTCACGCCTCATCCACCGGCGCGACGCGATGGTGTTCAGGGGCGTCCCGGTGACGACGGTCGCCCGCGCGCTGGTGGACATCGCTGCCCGGCTGCCGGAGGACGACCTGGCCCGCGCGTACCACGAAGGGCAGGTCAAGCACGGCATCCGCCCGCGCCACGTCGAGGCCGTCCTGGAGCGGCGGCCGGCCAGCTCCGGGGCCGGCAACCTGCGCCGCGTGATGCGAGGCGACGTGAGGCTCACCCTCAGCGCCCTCGAGCGCCGCTTCCTCCGCCTCCTTCGTGAGGCGGACCTCCCGCTCCCGTGGACCAACAGGCGCGTGGACGAGCACTACGTGGACTGCCGCTGGCCCGATCACAAGCTGACCGTCGAGCTGGACTCCTACCGGTTCCACCAGAGCCGCTATGCGTGGGAGCAGGACCGCCGCCGCGAACGCGAGGCCCGCGCGCGCGGGGACGACTTCCGCCGCTACACCTGGGGCGACGTCTTCGAGCGCCCCCGGCCGATGCTGGCCGAGCTCCACGCCTTCTTCGGGGCGTGAATGCCCATCGAGCTCGCCTGTCGTCCTGCCCTGGGCGGTGCATGGCAGCCCAGAGCAGGACGCCGCCCCAAGCTCTGCTCGTGCGGCTGAACGGGAACAATCCCCTCGTGGACGAGATCCCCGACTTCGCGACGGTGGCGGCGCGGCGCTCGCCGGGGCTCGACGACCTCGCCCTGGCCATGGCCGCCGAGCTGCGGCCCGTGGACGCCGCGACCGCGCTCATGGAGCTCGACCGCCTCGGGGCGGAGCTGGCGCAGGTGGCCGGGGGCGGCCCCGAGGAGCAGGCCGAGGCGTGCCGCGAGGTGCTCGGGGCCCAGAACGGGTTCGCCGGCGACCGCGAGCGCTACGACGCGCCCGAGAACTCGATGCTCGACGTCGTGCTGGAGCGGCGCACGGGCCTGCCGATCCTGCTCTCGATCGTCTATGTCGAGAGCGCCCGCCGGGCGGGCGTGGCGCTCGCCGGCGTGGGGCTGCCCGGCCACTACGTGGTGGGACAGTTCGAGGCGGACCCGCCGTTGCTGCTGGACCCGTTCGCCGGCGGGGCGCGCCTGGAGCAGCCGATGGAGAGCTCGCCGCACGTGCGCCCCTGGGGCCCGCACGAGACCGCCCTGCGGATGCTGAACAACGTCCTGGCGAGCTACACGCGCCGCGGCGACCTCGGCCGCGCAATCCGCGCGGCGGAGCTGCGGTTGGCGCTGCCACTGGCCGATAGCGGGCGCAGTGCCCTCACCGCCGAGCTCACCGCCCTGCGGGCGCGACTGAACTGACCCGCGACTACTAGCCTGCGTTGACGATGGACCGCGACCGCCACCAGCCGGAGACCTACGACGAGGAGCTGCTCGAGCCGGAGGCCATCGAGCACGAGGGCGACTCGGCGCGGCTCGGGCGGATGGAGGCCGAGCTCACCTTCGGCTTCCGTGCCCTGGCCGGCGTGGAGTGCGGGGTATCGGTGTTCGGCTCGGCCCGCACGCCGGCCGGCCACCCGGAGTACGAGCTGGCCCGGCACACGGCCGGGCTGCTGGGCGAGGCCGGGTTCACCGTGATCACCGGCGGCGGGCCGGGCATCATGGAAGCCGCCAACCGCGGCGCGCGGGAGGCAGGCGCCACGTCGGTGGGGCTGAGCATCGACCTGCCGTTCGAGGCGGGGCTCAACCGCTACGTCGACATCCCGCTCGAGTTCCACTACTTCTTCACCCGCAAGGTCATGTTCGTGCGCTACGCGGGCGCCTTCGTGGTCTTCCCGGGCGGCTACGGCACCTTCGACGAGGTGTTCGAGGCGCTCACGCTCATCCAGACCCGCAAGATCCGCCACTTCCCGGTGATCCTGGTGGGCTCGGACTACTGGGGCGGGCTGGTGGACTGGCTGCGAGAGCGCGCGCTCGGCGAGGGCAAGATCCTGCCGGAGGACTTCTCGCTGCTGAGCGTGACGGACGATCCCGACGAGGTCGTCCGCCTGGCGCTGCCGGCGCTGGAGCACCGGCGGCGCGCAGCGTAGCGGCGCAGCGGCGTCGCTCTACTCCGGGTCGACTCGCCGCCGCCTGCGCTTCTTCTCCCCGGAGCGGCGCTTCTGCTCCAGCCGGCGCTCGCGCGACGCCCGGCTGGGCCGGGTGGCCCGGCGGCGCCTGCGCACCTCCAGCGCCCCGGCTATCCGCTCGCGCAGCCGCTCGAGCGCCAGCTCCCGGTTGCGCGCCTGGCTGCGGGTGTCCTGCGCGAACGCCGCCGGGCGCGGGCCCAGGCGGGCGGCAACGCGCCGCTTCTGCTCCTCGGACAGCGCCCGGGAGGCGAACACGTCGAAGCGCGCCTCCACACGGGAGGCGGTGACGTTCGCGTGCTGGCCTCCGGGGCCGGAGGAGCGCGAGGCGCGCAGCTCCACCTCGGCGAGGGGGATCGCCACGCCGCGGGCCACGGGCATCGGGTCATCCATCGGGGGGATTCTTGCGGGATCGTCGCGCTGAGGCCGGGGCTCGGGCTACCCTGTCGGCGTGAGGGACACCGGCAGGGGAACCCTGCGGGTTCTCGGGGGGAAGGGAATCGCCGCGAGGGTCGCGGCGCTCGCCTTGGCGCTCGTGCCCGCGCTCGCGTCACCGGCGGCTGCCGCCGTCGAGCATGTGCGCGTGGCCCAGTCGCAGCCGCTGATCTGCCAGATCTTCCCGTTCCTCTGCCCGCCCGAGGAGCCGCCGCCCGGGCAGCCGCCGCCCGAAGAGCCTCCGCCGTCGCAGCCGCCGCCCGTCCCACCGCCCGCGCCGGCGCCGCCCGGCCAGCCGGCTCCCGCTCCGCCGCCGGAACAGCCTCCGCCGCCACCGCCCCCGCCGCCGGCACAGCCCGCGGCGCTCGGGCCGCCGCCCGTCACCTTCCGCGGGCCCGAGGGGCGCGGCGTGCTCGACAAGGGCTGGGGCTACCGCGCCGACTCGCGCAACCGCGGGCTGCGCGGGCGCTGGTATCGCCGCATGCCTCGCACCAAGCGGGTCACGCTGCCGTACTCGCCCAACGCCTGGCCGGTCAGCGGCCGCCGCGGCGCGCGCAACTTCGACGGCAGCGTGGGCTGGTACGAGCGCGAGCTCGACATCCCTTCGGACGGCCGCTACGCCATCCGCTTCGAGTCGGTGCATCACAAGGCCATGGTCTGGATCGACGGCCGGCGCGTGGCGCGCCACAACGGCGCCTACATGCCGTGGGAGGTGCGCCGGCGGCTGACGGCCGGCAAGCACACGCTCGTGGTGCGCGCCGACTGGCGCAACCCGACGCAGATGAAGCGCGACGGCTACCACCGCGCCCACTTCAACTACGGCGGCATCAACCGCGAGGTCACTCTCCGCAAGCTCGCCGACAGCGAGCTCGAGGCGCCCACCGTCACCACGAACCTCACCACCTCCAATGGCGTGCCGGTGGCGCTCGTCGACGTCACCGTGCGCGTGCGCAACCACGCGGGCGTGGCTCGCTCGATCCCGGTCGCGGGCGTGTTCGAGCGCGACGGCCAGCGGGTGGAGTTCGAGCTTCCGGCCATCCAGCTCGACCCCGGCCGCTCCGGCATCGCGAAGGCCACGGTCACCGTGTTCGAGCCGGCGCTGTGGTCTCCCGGGCACGGCAACCTCTACGACATGCGCCTGCGCGTGCCCGGCGAGTCGGGCTACCGGGCGCGGATCGGGCTGCGCCAGCTCGAGAACCGCGACGGCCAGCCGCACGTGAACGGGCAGCGGATCTTCCTGCGGGGCGCCTCCATCCACGAGCTCGCCCCCCGCCGCGGCGACGCCCTGCGCGCCCGCGACATGAACCGCATCGTGGACCAGCTCCAGTCCATCGGCGCCAACGCCACGCGCGCGCAGCACCCGCTCAACCCGGCGCTGCTCGAGCGGCTCGACCGTGCGGGGATCTTCGTCTGGATGGGCGTGGGCCCGTTCGACTCGCCGGGCAGCTGGACGTCCACCACCCGCCGGGAGCGCCAGCGCGCGTTCGATCGGGTGATGACCACGATGCGTCACGAGCAGACGCACCCGTCGATCTTCGCCTGGAACCTCGGCAACGAGGTGGCCTACAACGGAAAGCGGGGGCAGGCGGGCTACGTCGATCGCGCCGCCCGCACGCTGCACCGCAGGGACCCGGGCCGCTTCACCGCACTCGACATCTGGAGCAAGCGCTATCCGGCGAGGCCGGGCCGGATGTATCGCAGCATCGACGCCGTCGGGGCCACGAACTACATCGGCTGGTACGAGGCCACGCACGCGGACGAGCAGCGCACCGCCGATATCCTCCGCGGCCGCCTCGAGGACATGCGCCGGCTGTTCCCCGGCAAGATGCTGATGGCCACGGAGTTCGGGGCCGACGGCAACAGCCGCAACCCCACCTACCGCCACGGCGGCTACCAGTACCAGGCCAGGCTGCTGGCCACGCACCTGCGCACGTACCGCTCGATGCCGGACGTGAGCGGCGCGCTCATCTGGAACCTCACCGACTTCCCGCTGGCGCCCAACTACCGCGGTGGCTCGATCGCATCGAAGGTGCCGAGCCTGCGCGTGCGTGCCGGGCTCAACACCAAGGGGCTGTTCGACCGCCGCGGCCGCGCCAAGCCGTCGGTGGACGTGGTGCGCGAGGAGTTCACCGCCAGCGCCCGCGTCCGCGGGTACTAGCCCGCCCGCCCGCCCGGGACAGCTAGCCTGCGGCCGCGATGCGGGTCGCCGTCGTGGGGCACATCGAATGGGTGGAGTTCGCGCGCGTGCCGCGTGTGCCGCTCGCAGGGGAGATCACCCACGCCTCTGACGGCTGGGAGGTGCCCGCGGGCGGGGGCGCTGTGTCTGCCGTGCAGCTGGCCCGGCTGGCGGGGGAGTCGCTGCTCATCACCGCGGTGGGTGACGACGAGCGGGGCCGCGCCTCGGTGGCGCGGCTGGAGGAGCTGGGCGTGCGGGTGGCGGCCACCGTGCGGGCCGACGAGCCCACCCGGCGGGCGTTCACGTTCACCGACGACGACGGCGAGCGCACGATCACCGTGATCGGCGACAAGCTGCGCCCGCGCCGGGACGAGGCCCTGCCCTGGGACGAGCTCGCGTCGATGGACGCGGTCTTCTTCATCGCGGGCGACCCGGACGCCGTGCGCGCGGCGCGCGCGGCGCGCGTGCTCACCGCCACGCCCCGTGAGCTGCCCACGCTCGCCGCCGCCGGCGTGGCGCTGGACGCGCTGGTGGGCAGCGCCCGCGACGAGGGCGAGCGCTACCAGGACGGGGACCTCACGCCGCCGCCGCGGCTGATCGTGCGCACCGCCGGCGCGCAGGGCGGCAGCTGGGAGAGCGGAGACGCCAGAGGCACGTTCGGCGCGGTGGACCCGCCGGGGTCGATCGTCGACACCTATGGCGCGGGGGACAGCTTCGCCGGCGGCCTCACCTACGGGCTCGGCGCCGGCATGCCGCTGGACGAGGCGCTCAGCCTGGGCGCGGCCTGCGGCGCCACCTCGCTCACCGGGCGCGGGCCGTACGAGCGGCAGCTGCGGCTTCGCGACTGACGATCTCCACCGCCTCCTCGATCCGGTCGCGGTGGGTGCGGTGGCTCAGCACGCTGATGCGCAGCCAGTAGCTGCGGTCGATCACCGTGCTGGAGATGAAGACGCGCCGCGACGCGTTGATGCGCTCGAGCAGCGCGCGGTTGTCGTCGTCGCTGCTGTCGCGCAGGCGGAATGCGACGGTGGACAGCGGCGGCTCCCAGGGCAGCTCGAGCTGCTCGTGCTCGCTCAGGCGGTCGTGGGCGAGCCGCGCCAGGTCGAGCTTCTCGTCGAGCGCGCGGCGGAACGCGCCCACGCCGTGCAGCTGCAGCGGCAGCCACACGCGCAGGCCGCGGTTGGCGCGCGACAGCTCGGGCGAGTGGTCCGCGAAGTCCGGCAGCTCGCCGCTCGCGATGTCCTGGAGGTAGCCCGCGCCCAGCGTGTGGGCGCGCCTCAGCGCCCGGGCGTCGCGCACGATCAGGCAGCCGGTGCCGTACGGGATGAACATGCCCTTGTGGGGGTCGAGCGTGATCGAGTCGGCGCGCTCGATCCCGGCGAGGCGCTCGCGGCCGCGCTCGGTGAGGCGGAAGAAGCCGCCGTAGGCGGCGTCGGCGTGGAGCCACACGCCCTCGCGCTCGGCTAGGTCGGCAAGCTCGGGGATGGGGTCGATTGCGCCGGTGTTCGTGGTGCCCGCGCTGGCCACGATCAGGCACGGGCGGCGGCCGGCGGCGCGGTCCTCCGCGATCGCGTGCTCCAGTGCGGCGGGATCCATGCGCAGCTCTGAGTCGCAGGCCACTTCGCTCACGGCATCGGCGGGGAAGCCGGCGATGAGCGCTGCCTTCGCCAACGAGTGGTGCGCCTGCTCCGACACGTAGATGGTGCCGCCGGAGAAGTCCTCTCCCAGCGTGGCCCGGGCGCTCACGACCGCCGACAGGTTGGCCATCGAGCCGCCGCTGGTGAGCACGCCGAACGCGCCCTCGGGATAGCCGAACAGCTCGCACAGCCAGTCCACCACGCCGGCCTCGATGGCGGCCATGGCGGGCGCCACCCGGCCCATGGTCACGTAGCGGTTCACGCCGCCGGCGAGCAGGTCGCCGAGCGCAGACGTGAACAACCCGCCTCCGGGGATGTATGCCAGGTAGCCGGGGCCCGCCGTGTCGATGGCCTTGGCCGCCGCGTGCTCCACCGTGGCCAGGGTGTCCGCGAGCGGCTCGCCGTCCTCGGGCGGGCGGGCTGCGCGCAGCTCGCGGGCGAGCTCGTCCGCACCTTCCAGGTCCGCGCTCGGAGCGTCCGGCAGGCGCTCGACGAAGCGCGCAAGCAGCTCGGCGACGGCCGCCGCCATCTCCCTCATCTCCGCCGGGCCGGGCTCGAGCGGATAGGGGGTCAGGTCTGACCCCTACGCAATGCAAGACCTGACCCCCTAGGCGACATTGCCGCCCTCGGGCTCGAGCGGCAGCCCGCTGCGCTCCCAGGCCAGCAGCCCGCCGGCCATGTTCTGCGCCGGCAGCCCCGCCGCCCGGAAGGCCTCGGCCGCCATGGCCGAGCGCGCGCCCACGCGGCAGTAGAAGACCACGGGTCCCTCGAGCTCCGCGGCCGCCTCGTTCAGGCGCTCGAGCGGCACATGACGATCGCCCTCGATGTGGCCGGCCTCGTGCTCGTAGGGCTCGCGCACGTCAACGAGCGTCACCTCGTCGCGCCGGGCGAGCTCGGCCACCTGCTGCGGGCTGAGGTCGTGCTCCATGTGGCCGAGGCTAGTGCACGCATCCGCAAGTTCCGGCGGAACCTTCCGGACACGCGTACTGGCCGGTGGATGCGGCTGTCTGCCCCCGAACGTCCCGCGGGCCCACCGCAGCAGCGCTGGGGTAGGCTCGCGAACGTGAAGGGAGCCCGCTGCCTGCTCGCCGCCGCGCTCGCGGCGGTCGTGTTCGCCGCGCTGCCGGCTGCCGCCGAGGCTGCCCATGCGCGCAGCTGCGGGAGCATCTACAACGTGGTGGGCAAGCGCGACTACAAGGTGTTCTCCACCGGGGTGGCGTGCCGCTCGGCCAAGCGCTGGTCGCGCACCTACCTACGCAGGCGGCGTTCCCCGCGCGGCTATCGCTGCTCCCGGATCAGGCAGCGCGGCGTGAAGGCGGTGTTCTTCTGCAGAGGCACTCGAAGCCGGTCGTTCTACGCCGAGCGACGCTAGCCCTCGCGGCCTGCGCGGCGGTGGCGCCGGCGGGCGCGCCCGCGCACCCCGGGCACGGCCCGACGCAGGTCACGATCGGCAGCCACGCCTTCCAGCCCCAGCGGGTGGAGGTGGTAACCGGGGACACCGTCCTGTGGTTCTGGGACGGGCCGGACACGAATCACTCCGTGACGGCCGCGCCCGGGCAGGCCGAGAGCTTCGACTCCGATCCCGGCCGCACGCCCTCCCACCCCGTGAACGACGGCTTCGCACATCGCTTCACGGAGCCGGGCACCTTCAGCTACGTCTGCAAGGTGCACTCGTTCATGCGCGGGACGGTGGTGGCCACCGGCGAGCCGGTGTCCGACGACGTGGAGGCGCCCGTCATCTCCTCGCTGCGCGCGCGGCCGTCGCGGGTATGCCGGCGGCGCTCCCGCCGCTGCCGCGCCACGAGCACTCGGATCAGCTTCCGGCTGAGCGAGGCCGCGAGCGTGCGCGGGCGAGTGGTGGGCCGCGGGGCGCGCACGGTGCGGCGGCTGCGGGTCGAGGGCCGCAGCGGCTCGAACTCGGTCCGGATCCGCGGCCGCGGCCTGCGCCGCGGCCTCTACACGGTCGTGCTCGTGGCCTCCGACGAGGCCGGCAACGCATCCTCGGAGGCACGCGTCCGCCTGCGGGTGCTGTGAGGCGCGCTGCGCTCATCGGCGCGCTCGCCGCGGCGCTGCTCGCCTCGGCCGCCCCGCCGGCTGCCGCGGACAGCTGGCGCGAGCGCGTGGCCTCCGCGCGCGACTTCGCGGAAGACCGCCGCGGCCGCGTGGCGTTCGCGTTCGTGGACGAGCGCGGCCGGCTGCGCGGCGGGCTGGACACGCGCGAGCGCTTCCACTCGGCCAGCCTGGTGAAGGCCATGCTGCTCGTGGCCTACCTGGACCGCGGCTCGGTACGCGGCCGGGCGCTGTCGGAGGGGGAGGAGGAACTGCTCGGCGAGATGACCCGCCGCTCGGGCAACCGCGCCGCCACGCGCGTGCGCAGCGTGGTGACCAACGCCGGGCTGCGCCGTGTCGCGCGCCGCGCCCGCATGCGCGACTTCGCCACGGCGGGCAGCTGGGGCAGCTCGATCGTCACCGCGGCGGACCAGGCGCGCTTCTTCTTCCGCGTGGACCGCCTGGCGCCGCGCCGCCACCGCGTGTTCGCCCGCGCGCAGCTGGCGGGGATCGCCCGCTCCCAGCGCTGGGGCGTCGGGCAGGCGGTGCCCGACGGCTGGACCGCCTACTTCAAGGGCGCCTGGCGGCCGGAGGGCGACGCGCGGCTCGTGCACCAGGGCGCCCTGCTGCGCCGGCGCGGCACCCGCGTGGCGCTGGCCGTGCTCACCGACGGCCAGCCGTGGCACGGCTACGGCACGCTCACCGTGCGCGGCATCGCCCGCCGGCTGCTGCGTGACGGCCCGCCGGAGCCATGAACGTCCCGCGCGCCCCCGTCCAACGGGGGTGCGCGGGACGTTCGTGCGTCAGCGCCGGCAGCCGATTCCGATGTCCCGGAACGGCTCCCCCCGCCCGGCGCGCCAGTCGAAGTGCCACCACTCGCCGGAGTAGTTGCGAAAGCCCACCGCCTCGAGCGCGCGCACGAGCCGCATCCGGTTGCGCAGCGCGCGTCCGCGTACCGCGCGGGTGCGTGAGCGCCGCGAAAACGAGTCGTATGCGGTGCCCATCCCGAGCGGGCGGCCATCCCGCTCGCGCACGAGCGTCACGTCCACCGCGGCGCCGCGGTTGTGGTTGCTGCGCCGGGCGATCCACCCGTCCAGCAGGTGGTCGTTGCCGGTGCGCCGCGCCCAGCGCACCATCGAGCGGGTGGCGCGGGCGGGGCGGTAGGCGTCGTACACCCTGAGCGCGAGCCCGCGGCGGCGCAGCCGGCGGTCGGCGAGGTCCAGCGCCCGCGCGGGCCGGCCCAGGAGGTAGGCGCGCGCCTCGCAGTAGCCCGGCAGCCGGCGGCCGGTGAAGTTGCGCCGGGTGGCGTAACGGAGGTCGAGGGAGATGCGCTCGTCGAGCTCCACGAGCCCCGCGCGGCGCAGGTCGCGCTCGGAGCCCTCGGACACCGCCGCGCCCGCGAGCAAGGCCGAGGCGACGGCGAGGGCGATGACGAGGACGCCGGTTCGTCGCACGCCGCCCAGCCTACGCCCCCCGCACACCGTCGAACGTCCCGGACTACCCCCCTGGACGGGGGGTTCCGGGACGTTCGATGTGTTTGCCAGGCCTCGTGGTACAGTTACATCGATGAATGTCGATCTAACCTTGACCCCCAAGCAGAAGCGCCCGCCGGGCGAGCCCTGCTGCGTGCCGATCGCCCTCCCCGAGATCGACCGGCAGCGAGCGGAGCGGCTGACGGCGCTGGCCAAGGCGCTCGCCGACCCCGTCCGGCTCCAGCTCGTGGACGTGCTGCGGCGCCACGCGGGGCAGGTCTGCGTCTGCGAGCTGCAGCCGCTGTTCGACATCTCCCAGCCCACCCTCTCCCATCACCTCAAGAAGCTGCGCGAGGCCGGCATCGTCGGCGTCGAGCGGCGTGGCCTGTGGGCCTACTACTACGTCAACCCCGAAGCACTGGAGGATCTCTCGTCATGGCTGTCCTGAGACCACACCTCGCGCTCACCGTCACCGACGTGGAGCGCTCCGTTCCCTTCTACAGCGCCCTCTTCGGCGCCGAGCCGGTGAAGACCAAGCCCGGCTACGCGAAGTTCGACGTCGCCGAGCCCGCCATGAACTTCACGCTCAACGCGGGCGATCGCGGGGACACCCTCGGCGCGTTCAACCACGCCGGCATCCAGGTCGCCTCCACGGACGACGTGCTCGCGGCCAAGGAGCGTCTGGTCGAGGCAGGCCTCGCGGCGTTCGACGAGATGGACACCACCTGCTGCTACGCGCGCCAGGACAAGATCTGGGTGCACGACCCCGACGGCACGCCGTGGGAGGTCTTCGCGACCCACGAGGACACCGAGGAGGCGGGCGACTCCCGGCTCCAGGGCAACACCGACGGCTGCTGCGAGCACGACACCGCGGACAACTCCCCGGCCACCTGTGCCTGCGCAACCGGCTGAGCGTCCCGACCTGCCCCGCCGCGCCGGCGCGGAGGCCATCGCGGCCTTCGCGCTGGTGTTCGCGGGCGGCGGGGCCATCGTGGCGGACGCCGAGGCCGGCGGCGAGCTGGGCACGGTGGGGATCGCGCTCGTCTTCGGGCTCGTGATCATGGTGATGGTCTACGCCACGGGCCACCTCTCGGGGGCGCACATCAACCCCGCCGTCACGATCGCCTTCACGCTCACCCGCCACTTCCCGCCGCGCGACGCCGCGGCGTATGTGGCCGCCCAGCTCGGCGGCGCCGCGGCGGCGGCGGGCCTCCTGCTGGCCGTGTGGCCGGACGCTCCAGCCGACCTGGGCGCCACGGTGCCGAGCGTGGGCTCCGGGAGCGCGTTCGTCTACGAGCTCGTGCTCACCGCCTTCCTGATGTTTGTGATCATGGCCGTGGCCACCGACACCCGCGCCGTGGGCTCAGGGGCCGCCATCGCGATCGGCGGCACGGTGGGCCTGGATGCGCTCTTCGGCGGCCCGGTCACCGGCGCGTCCATGAACCCGGCGCGCTCCTTCGGCCCCGCGCTGGCGGCGGGGGAGTGGAGCGACTTCTGGGTGTACGTGGCCGGCCCGCTCACCGGCGCGGCCATCGGGGCGTTCGCGTATCAGCTCGTGCGAGGGGAGCACCAGTGAGCCGCGTGCTCTTCGTCTGCCTGCACAACGCCGGCCGTTCGCAGATGAGCCGGGCGCTCTTCGAGCGAGCCGCCGGCAGCCGGCACGACGCCGACTCCGCAGGCACCACGCCCGGCGAGCGCGTGCACCCCGAGGTGGTGACCGCGATGGAGGAGCTCGGCATCGACGTGTCGGGCAACACCCCGAAGCGGCTCACCGACGAGCTGGCGCATTGGGCCGACGTGGTCGTGACGATGGGCTGCGGCGACGAGTGCCCCTACATCCCCGGCAAGCGCTACATCGACTGGGACCTGCCCGACCCCAAGGGCCGCCCGCTCGAGGAGGTGCGCGCCACGCGCGACGAGATCGACCGGCGGGTGGAGCGCCTGCTCGCAGAGCTGGAGTAGGGTCCGGAGAGTGGGAGGCCGGGCAGCAACGCTCGCCGTGCTGGCGATCGCCACTACCGCGACGGTGGCCGCGCCCGCGCACGCCCAGCTCCTCGGCGACAACCCGTGGCTCGACCGTCGCCCGCTGAACATCGCCCACCAGGGCGGGGAGATCGAGAATCCCAGCAACACGCTCTACGCGTTCCAGACCGCGCTCGCCGACGGCGCGGACATGCTGGAGACCGACGTGCACCTCACGGCGGACGGCCACGTGGTGGCCATCCACGACGAGACGGTGGATCGCACCACCAACGGGAGCGGGTCGGTGGAGGACCTCACCCTCGCCCAGATCAAGGCGCTCGACGCCGCGTACTGGTTCGCGCCCGGCGTGGGCACCACCCATTCCGCGGCCGAGGGCGACTACGTCTTCCGCGGTGTGGCCACGGGCGAGCAGGCCGCCCCTCCAGGCTTCACCCCCAACGACTTCACCGTGGCCACCCTCGACGAGATCCTCACCCGCTTCCCCGGCATCCCCCTCAACGTGGAGCTCAAGCCCACCACGCGCATGACCGGCCGCCTCGAGCTGGCCGTCGCCCAGCTCCTGCGGCAGCACGGCCGCACCCACGACGTGATCGTGGTCTCCTTCCTCGACCACTCCACCGGGCTGTTCAAGCTGCTGGCGCCAAACGTGCACACGGCGGTCGGCACCATCCAGGCGGGCCTGTTCAAGCTCTCCGCGGAGGGAGCCCTGCCGGGACTGCCCAACCCGCGCTACCAGGCGCTGCAGGTGCCCACCGAGTTCAACGGCATACCAGTGGTGAACGAGGACTTCGTGGCCGACGCCCACGCCAACGGCCTGGCCGTGCACGTGTGGACGATCAACGACCCGGCCGAGATGGCGCACCTGCTGGCCATCGGCGCCGACGGGGTGATGACAGACCGCCCGTCCGTGCTCGAGGCCGTGCTGGCCGGCTAGCGCGGCAGCAGGTTCGGAAGCTCGGTCAGCCGGCAGTCCGGCGGGTGGGTCTCCTCCCTCGTGGACGCCCCGCTGCAGGTGGGCACGGGGTCGTCGCCGAAACGGCCGCCCGCCGACGCCGGCGTCGTCACCGCGAAGCCGGTGCGGCGTGAGCGCGTGACGGAGACGATGTCGCCCGGGCTGGCGCTCGAGCGGGCTCGCGCGCGGGGGTGGTAGTTGGCCTGGAGCAGGTGCACCGTCTCGGCGGGCGGGACGTCGAAGATCGAGCGGCGGCGCCCGTACACCACGTCGCCGCGGTCGATGGTCGCCGAGACGAGGGTCTGGCCCTCGCCGGTCTCGCCGCACTCAGCGGCCCGGTCGAAGCGAGACTGCCGCACGGGCCGCAGCCCGCGCAGGAGCTCCACCAGCACCGCAGAGCGCTGGCAGGGGCTCCCGCGGTTCTCGTCGCGCCACTCCCAGAGCACCGCCGCACGCCGCCCGCGGAGGTCGAGCGCACTCGGTCCCGCGCCGGCCGATCCGGACTCGATGCGCCCGCGGCGGTCACGCTCGTACACACCGCGCGGACCCGAGTGCATGCGCCGTGAGCCGCCGCGCTCGAGAAAGGCGAGGAAGAGCCCGGGCACATGTGCCGCCGTGCCGCGCCGGCGCTCGAACACGCGCGCGAAGGCGATCCGGTCGCCGTCCACGGAGGGCATGAACTCGGATGCGTCGCGGGCGCTGACGCTGCGGATCCGCCGCTCCCGGCCGCTCTCGAGGTCGTAGAGGTAGAGGTCGCAGCCGCGGCCCGTGGACCAGTTGGGCAGCATCGCCTCGGCCGCGCCGAAGCGATAGGCCGGCTCGCGCCTGCAGCGCGAGTACGCCAGCACCGTGCCGCCGCCCTCGCGGCGCCCGGCGTCGACGTCGAAGGGCACCCGCCGCGGCCCGACCGCCACGCGGCGAGGCTGCTCACCGCCTTCCCGGACCATCAGGTGAAACTCCCGCGAGGCCGGCTCGTACTCGCTCCACGCGATCACGCTGCCGTAGGCGGTGACCTTCGCGGGCGCGCGCAGCTCGGCGATCGTGGACTGTGCACCGGCCGCGGGCGCGGCGGTGAGCACGGCGATTGTGGCGGCGCCCAGCGCCGGGACTGCGAGTCGCATGACGGGCCTCCCTCCGTCAGCCGCACCAACCCCCTGCCACATCAAAAGGTGCGGACGGACGCACCTAACCCGTGGTGGAGGACCCCACCGGCGACGGCTCCTCCGTGTACCACGAGTAGGCGTAGGACGGCTCGTCCAGCTCGCGCGCCAACGACGTGAGCTTCATCGGCTTGAAGGTGTCCCACATCACAGCCAGCTCCTCGGTGCGGCGGGCGCCCAGCGCCTTCTCCACCAGGCCCGGCTGCGGGCCGTGGGGCAGGCCGGACGGATGCACCGTGATGGAGCCGATCTCGATGCCCTTGCGCGAGCCGAAGTCGCCCGAGACGTAATAGATCATCTCCTCCGACTGCACGTTGGAGTGGTGGTAGGGGAGAGGGACCGCCTGCGGGTCGTAGTCCAGCTCGCGCGGGCAGAACGAGCAGATCACGAAGCTCTGGCCCTGGAAGGTCTGGTGCACCGGCGGCGGCAGGTGAAGGCGCCCGGTGCGCGGCTCGAAGTCGTGGACGTTGAACGTGTACGGATAGACGTAGCCGTCCCAGCCCACCACGTCGAAGGGGTGGTAGTCGAGCAGGTAGCGTTGGAGGCCGCCGCGCACGCGCAGGACGAGCTCGAACTCGCCGCGCTCGCGGTGGGTCTCCAGCTCCTGGGGTGGGTGGAAGTCGCGCTGCGAGTAGGGCGCATGCTCGAGCAGCTGGCCGTAGCGATTGCGGTAGCGGTTGGGCGTCTCGATCTCGCCCGGGGTGTGGAAGTAGAGCCAGGTCTGCGGGCCGTCGAAGCTGAAGCGGTAGGTGGTGCCGCGGGGAATGACGAGGTAGTCGTGCCGGCGGAAGGGCACCCGCCCGAACACGGTCTCGAGCACGCCGCCGCCCTCGTGCACGAAATAGACCTCGTCGCCCTCGCCGTTGCGGTAGAACGCCTCGCCTGCCGTGACCGGCTTGACCACCGCCAGCTCGAGGTCGGAGTTCCATTGCAGGACCTGGCGCCCGGAGATGGGATCGCCTCCGGGCGCCAGGCCTGCGGTGCGCGTGTGACGGTGCACGTGGGCGTCAGGCACCCATTCCTCGTGCACGATCGGGGTGAAGTCGAGGGCCTTGCGGATCCGGCAGGGCGACTCCAGGTGGTAGAGGATCGACTCGTTGCCGGAGAAGCCCTCGAAGCCGAGCACCTCCTCCACGAGCAGGCGCCCGCCGCCGTTGCCGCCGGCTCCGTTGTCCCGGAACTGCACGTGCCGCTTGGCCGGGATGTCGCCGAGCTGGGCGTAGCGCATGGCTAGAGGTTCCCCCGCAGCTCCTGCTCCCGCTCGATCGCCTCGAACAGCGCCTTGAAGTTGCCCTCGCCGAAGCCGCGCGCGCCGTGGCGCTCGATCAGCTCGAAGAAGACGGTGGGGCGGTCGCCGATCGGCTTGGTGAAGATCTGCAGCAGGTAGCCCTCGTCGTCGCGGTCGGCGAGGATGCCGAGCTCGCGGAGGTCCGCCACGTTCTCGTCGATCTCGCCGATCCGCCCGGGCAGCTCCTCGTAGTAGGACTCGGGGGTGGTGAGGAACTCCACCCCGCGCTCCCGGAGCCGGCGCACCGTGCCGACGATGTCGGTCGTGGACATCGCCACGTGCTGCACGCCGGCTCCCCCGTAGAACTCCAGGTACTCCTCGATCTGGGACTTGCGCTGGCCCTCGGCGGGCTCGTTGATCGGGAACTTGATGCGGCCGTTGCCGTTGGCCACGACCTTCGACATCAGCGCCGAGTACTCGGTGGAGATGTCCTCGTCGGAGAAGTGGATCATCTCGGTCATCCCGAAGACGCGCTCGTAGTAGGAGACCCACTCCTCCATCCGCCCGAGCTCGACGTTGCCCACGACGTGGTCGATGCCGGCGAGCAGCCCCTCGTCCGGACCGGCGTTCTCGACCGGCCGAAACCCGGGCATGAAGCCGGTGCCCCCTGAGCGCTCGACGAAGGTGTGGAGGGTCTCGCCGTAGGTGGCCACCTGGGCGAGGCGCACGCCGGCGTCCTCCCACGTCTCGCGGATGCCGCGGGCGCCGCGGCGGACGGCCTCGCGATAGGCGTAGTCGGCGTCGGGCACCGACAGCGCGATGACCTTCACGCCGTCGCCGTGCTCGGCCACGTGCCGGGCGATCTCGGAGCCGGGATGCAGCGCGGCCGTGACCACCAGGCGGATGCGGCCCTGCTCCAGCACGTGCGAGGCGCGGTCGCGCACCCCGGTTTCGAGCCCGGCGCGCGCGGTCTCCGTGAATCCGAAAGCGTGCGTGAGGTGGTACACCGCCTGCTTGGCGTTGCCCACGTAGAGCTCGAGGTGGTCGATGCCGTGCAGCGGCATCGTGTCCTGGGTGGGGGCGATTGTCTGTGTGGCCATGTGCTTTATGATTCACGGGTATGGTATCAGTCTCAACCAGGATTCATTGCGTTGGATGACGTTGACCGCAAGATCATTGCGCTGATGAGAGAGGATGCGCGGCGTTCGTTCCAGGACATCGGCGAGCGCGTCTCGCTGTCCGCGCCGGCGGTCAAGCGGCGCGTGGACCGCCTGGAGGAGCGCGGCGTGATCAAGGGCTACACCGCGACCGTCGACCCCGAGGTGCTCGGCTTCCACACGCATGCGTTCGTGTCCATGTACTGCGAGGGCCGGATGGCCGCGGGCGAGATCCGAGCGGCCGTGCGCGACCACCCCGAGGTCGTGGGCGCCTACACCGTGGCCGGCGAGTCCAGTGCCATCCTCCACGTGGTGGCGGCCGACACCCAGCACCTCGAGGAGTCGCTCGAACGGCTGCGCGACACTCCGGGGATCCTGCGCACCCAGACGCAGGTCGTGCTCTCCACCCTGCTCGAGCGATGATCGACGGCGTCGCGGACCTCAAGCTCCAGCATCTGGTCGAGCTGTCCAAGCTGGGCGACGGCGCCTGCGATCTCGAGCGCGAGATCGAGGGCTGGCTGGCCGAGCACGACGTGGTCTTCGACGGCCACACGATCCCGTTCGTGCTCATGCCGCACTTCATCTCGGGCGCCCAGCTGAAGGAGGTGCGCCGCGCGGTGGGCTGCCTGTCGGCCGTGCTCGACCGCCTCTGCGACGCCTATCCCGAGGACGCCCGCCTGCGCGAGGAGCTGGCCGTGCCCGAGCGCGAGGACGAGCTCATCCGCATGGACGCTGGCTACCCGCGCCCGCTGCGCATCTGCCGGCTCGACGCGTTCCTGTCGGGCGGCGACGTGAAGTTCCTCGAGTTCAACGCCGACTCGCCCGCCGGCATCGGCTACACCGACATCCTGTTCGACGGATTGGCGCGGGCCATCGACCTGCCGCGCGTGCGCGGCGAGTTCGAGACCTCCTACACGCCGATGCTGCCGGTGCTCATCGCCACGCTGCTCGACGCCTACAAGCACTTCCGCGGCGGCACGGACCTTCCGGAGCGGCCGCGGCTGGCTCTGGTGGACGTGGCCGGCTCGCCCAGCGTGCCGGAGTTCCGCATCATCTGCGCCGCCGCCGGCGACGCCGGTGTCGAGGCCCTGCACTGCACGCTCGACGACCTCTCCTACGACGGGTCGGTGCTGCGTGCCGGCGGCGAGCCGGTGCAGCTCGTGTACCGCCGCGCCCTGCTCGAGGACGTGGGGGACGGCCCGCTGCTGGACGCCGCCCGCGACCGCCGCGCCTGCCTGGTCAACCCGTTCCGCGCGCGGGTGGCCAACAACAAGAAGCTCTTCGCCCTGCTCGAGGATCCCCGTTATGCCGATCGCGACGAGCTGGAGGTCATCCGCCGCACGATCCCCTGGACGCGCGTGCTGCGGGACGGCCGCGCCACCTGGGGCGACTGGGTGGTGGACCTGCTCGCCTTTGCCTCCGACAACCGCGAGCGGCTGGTGCTCAAGCCGGCGTCCGACTACGGCGGGCACGGCGTGGCGCTGGGTGTGGAGACCGGGCAGGGCGAGTGGGACGCTCTCATCGAGGAGCACGCGCCGCGCGCGGACTTCGTGGTGCAGGAGTACGTCCCGGTCCCGCAGGAGATGTTCCCGACAGTCGAGGACGGTCACATCCAGATGCAGCTCAAGCACTTCAACATCAACCCGTTCGGGATCGGAGGCCGCTACGCCGGCATGATCACCCGCATCTCCGACCGCGCGGTGATCAACGTGTCGGCGGGCGGCGGCCTGCTGCCGAGCGTGCTGGGAAAGGGGCGCAGCCATGCTTAGGCGCGGCTACGACGTCGACGAGAACGCCATCCGCTTCTCGAACTACTTCCATGTGCTGCGCGAGCTCGTCCACCTGTCGTCCGGCTGGCTGGCGCTGGAGCCGTCGTTCGAGCGCAAGTATGCGCTGGGCGACCATCTCCACGACGACGCGCGCGCGGTCACGAAGGTCAAGCGGCGGCTGTACGAGCTGCGCCACCCGAGCGACTACCCGGGCGCGCCGGGTCCCGAGCTCGCGCAGCTGCTCGACGAGCTCGCGGCGGCGGACTCGCCGGAGGCCTACCGCGAGCTGGCCTACGGCGTGGTCAAGCCCACACTGGCCGCCGCGATGCGCGTGCACCTGGCCGAGCTCGACCCGGTGACTGACGAGCCGTCGCTGCGCCTGCTCGAGCAGGTGGCCGCGCGGCAGGAGCGCCACAGCCAACAGCGGGGTCAGGTCTTGCATTCACACACCGGAGGTGTCGGAATGCAAGACCTGACCCTGGATCTGGGCGCGCTCCCGATCAAGCTCCGCGGCGAGCCGCGGCCGCTGCGCATCCTGCCGCCGCTCCACGACCCCGCTCGCGACGAGTTCGTGGAGGTGAACGAGCACGGCGACCCGTACCTCACCGACGACCTGTACGTGAACGGCGACGAGAACCACGTGCCCACCGACCCCGACGAGCAGCGCCACTTCTTCCACGGGCTGATGGACGCGGAGCTGTGCGCGGCCGAGCTGATGGCGCGCAACTCGCACGAGCATCCGGAGATGCCGTGGGACTTCCACGTGGACATGGCCCGCCAGACCTGGGACGAGCTGCGCCACGCGCGCGTGCACGAGATCCTCATGCGAACCGAGCTGGGCTGCCGCTGGGGCGACTACCCGGTGGGCTTCTCCTACTTCCGCTCCATCTACGCCCATGACCTGCTTGGCCGGCTGGTGCTCTTCAACGGAACCAGCGAGCAGAAGGCCATGTGGCGCCACTCGCACCGCCGCAAGGTGCTGGTGGAGCTGGGGCAGGAGAGCGTGGCGAAGGTCTTCGACTACCTGCTGGCGGACGAGGTGCCGCACGTGCACAACGGCGTGCGCTGGGGCACCCACCTGCTCGGCGGCGACGAGAGCGCCTACCGAGAGAAGGTGCGCGAGCTGCGCCAGGGGCTCGACCACACGGGCGCGCCGGCCTCCGCCTAATCCTCGAGGCGCTGCCCCTCTCCTCGTGGTCGTCGCCGCCTGCATCGCCGGGGCCACGAGGAGATGGGCTGCGCGGCGCACCCTTCAATGGTGGCGGCGCTGTCTACGCCAGCCGGCCGGCCACGATCTGCGCGAACCCGGCCAGGCGCTGGGTGACGTCCGTGAATCCGCGCCCTTCGAGCAGGCCCACGACCTCGCGCCGGTCGAACATGCGCTGGCCGCTCAGGCGGCCGGTGATGGAGTCGAGCGTGCGCAGCGGCTGCGGGTCGCGGCGGCGGCTGGTGAGCAGCGCCACGCGGCCGCCCGGCCTGAGCACGCGCGCCATGTGGTCGAGCGCCTTCTCGGCGTCCGGGAACATGTGCAGCGCGGCGAAGCAGCAGACGGCGTCGAAGGTCTCGTTGCGGAAGGGCAGCAGCACGGCGTCGCCGCGCACGTAGGCGGCCTCTCCGCCGGGCGTGTCGCGCACCGCGCGCTCCAGCATCGTCGTCGAGGCGTCGATGCCCACGGCCAGCCCGTCCGGCGCCACGGCGCGTGCGAAGTCGCGCGTGAAGTTACCCGGCCCGCATGCCACGTCGAGCACCGTCACGCCCGGTTCGAGCCCGAGCAGCTCGCGCGCCAGCCGGTGCTCCGCTGATCGGGTGAGTCCGGTGAGCAGCAGCCCCCACCCGGGCCGCCACCAGCGCTCGTAGACCATGGGGAGGACCCCGGTGTTCATGAGGCGGGGCGCGAACCCGGTGGCCTCGGGAGCGGCCCCGCCGAGCAGGTCGATGTAGCCGCGGGACGCGTCCGGACCGGCCGGCGGCGTGGCGAGGAGCTCGAGCGTGCGGTCGACCGCGGTGGCGCTCACGAGACGGGAGTCTCCAGCATGCCGAGCCCGTCCGCCTCGAGGGCCACCACGTCGCCCGGCTCGATCCATCCTCCGCCGAGCTCGAGCAGGCAGCCGCCGTTGAGCGTGCCCGAGCCGAGCACGTCGCCGGGGCGCAGGCGGGTGTCGCGGGCGGCGTGCGCCAGCAGCTCGTCCCAGCCGAAGTGCTGCTCGCCCGCATTCGCCCGCGCGCGCTGCTTGCCGTTCACCGTCACGGTGGCCTCGAGCTGCAGCCGTCCGTTGCGGAGCGGCAGCTCGTCCGGGGTCACCAACCAGGGGCCGAGGCTGATGGCGAAGTCCTTGCCCTTGTGCGGCCCGAGCCCGACGGTCATCTCGGCCCGCTGCACGTCGCGGGCGCTCCAGTCGTTCATCAGCGTGAAGCCGGCGATCTCGCCTTCGCCGCCGATGACCGCCGCGATCTCCAGCTCGAAGTCGAGCTCGCTGCTCGCCGCCGGGCGCTCGATCGGCTCGCCCGGGCCGCGGATCGAGGCCGGGTTGGAGAAGTAGAAGACGGGCGCGTCGTACCAGGCGGCCGGGATCTCGCCGCCGCGCCGGCGCCAGCCCGCGGCCACGTGGCCCTCGTAGGCGTAGAAGTCGCGCACGGACGGCGGCTCCGGGAGAGGGGCGAGGAGCTGAACGTCCGCGAGCCGGTGCTTGGCGCCCGCCGCCTCCCTCCCCTCACCTGCGAGCCAGTGGAGCATGGTGGGCGCGGCGAGCGTTCGCACGTCCTCGCCGTCGAGCTTTCCGACGCGCACCGCGCCGGCTGGTTCGCGGAAGGTCACAAGACGCACGCGAGCAGCTTGCCAAAAGCCGCTGAGGCGCATCGCCGTCGCACAGCGACCACAAGGGGCCACAGCGGTTAGCCTTGTGCCCGATGCGGGGGAGGCGCCGGCAGGTGGCCGCAGCCAGGCTCGCGGCGATCGCCGCGACGGCGCTCGTCGCCGCCACGGCCGCTGTGCCGGCCGGCGCCCAGACGGGCGAGTCCGCGCTGTTCTGCCTGGGCGACCTCCAGGCCGACGCCGTGCCGCAGCGGCCCGGCGCGCCGCCGCTGCGCTTCGGCATCACGCCCGGCGTGCAGACGGGCCAGCTCCTTCTCGGGCCGGCAGACGTCATCCCGGAGGACCCGGCGCGGCACGAGGCGGCGCTCGACGAGCTGCGCCCGCCCGGCGATCCGTTCGTGCTCCGCCTCCACCGCTTCTTCTGGTCCGACGGCGAGCAGGGCATCCAGCGCTTCGAGGCCCTCGCCGAGCGCTACACCAGCAAGGGCTACCTCGTGGAGCTCCAGCTGCGCTACCACCCCGACGAGAGCCAGGAGGGCGACATCCGGGCGTGGACAGACCACGTTCGCGAGGTGGTGCGCCGCTTCGGCCCGAACCCGAACGTGGTGGCCATCCAGGTGACCAACGAGGTCAACCTCACGTTCTCGCCCGACTCCAGCGACGGCGCCTACGAGCGCGCACGGGACGCGCTGGTGCAGGGCGTGATCGCCGCAAGCGACGAGGCCGAGAAGAACGGCTTCGCGCAGCTCGAGATCGGCTTCAACTGGGCCTACCGGATGGACCCCGTGAGCGAGAACGCGTTCTGGACCCATCTGCGCGACGCCGGACCGGCCTTCCGCGCGGCGGTGGACTGGGTGGGCCTCGACGCCTACCCGGGCACGTTCGTGCTGCCGGTGCACACGCCCGGCGGCGAGCGCGACGGGATGGTGAACGCGATGAGCGTCCTGCGCTGCTTCCTGGATTACGCGCGGATCCCGTTCGAGACGCCGATCCACGTGGAGGAGAACGGCTGGCCCACCAGCCCGCCCCTGCGCAGCTACGAGTACCAGGCGCGCACGGTGGACACGCTCGTGCGCGCGGTGCACGACTTCCGCGGCACCTACAACGTGACCGACTACCGCTGGTTCAACCTGCGCGACGGCGACTCGCAGAACCCCAATCCTCAGGTGCAGTACGGCCTCGTGCGCTCCGACTACCGGCCCAAGCCGGCCTTCGCCGTCTACCGGCGGCTCGTGCGCGAACTGCGCTAGCGTCGCCCGCCATGCCACGGCCGCTGATCGGGCTCTGCGCCTCGCTCGAGATTGCGCGCTACGGCGCGTGGGAGGAGCTCTGCGACCTGCTGCCCCGGATGTACTCCACGGCAGTGCAGGAGGCCGGCGGCCTGGCCGTGATCCTCCCGCCCGACGACGACGTGGCCCGCGACCCCGGCGAGCTGCTCGGCCGCCTCGATGCCCTCGTGCTCGCCGGCGGGGGTGACATCGATCCCGCCTCCTACGGGGCCCGGCCGCACGCCGAGACCAAGAACACGCGCGAGGACCGCGACCGCTTCGAGCTCGCACTCGCGCACCGGGCGCTCGAGCGCGACGTCCCCCTGCTCGGTGTCTGCCGCGGCATGCAGATGCTCAACGTGGCCAGCGGCGGGACCCTCATCCAGCACGTGCCTGACGCGCTGGGCAGCGACAGCCACCTCCACACCCCGGGCGCCTTCGGCGACCACGAGGTCGAGCTCGAGCCCGGCTCCCTGGCCGCGCGCGCGGTGGGGTCGGGCACCACCACCGTGAAGTCACACCACCACCAGGGCGTGGACGAGCTCGGCGAGGGGCTGCGCGCCACCGGCCACGCCGCAGGCGACGGCCTCGTGGAGGCCATCGAGCTCCCCGATCGCGCGTTTGCCCTCGGCGTCCTCTGGCACCCCGAGGCCGACGAGGCCAGCCGGGTGATCGCGGCTCTGGTGGAGCAGGCGGGCGGCTAGCCGTAGCTCCTAGCCTCCCAGGGCGAGCAGCGCGCGCAGGTCGCGCTCCAGCGCGGCGGGCGCACCGGTGAGCTGCCGCCAGGTCACGCGCGCGGTGCGCAGGCCGGCCACCTGCAGGATGCGATCCCTCTCGCGGTCGCTCTCGAACTTCCCTCGCGTGCCGTGCACGCCGTAGGAGTCGAGCTCCACAGCCAGTCTTTCGGCGCGCCAGAGGGCATCGATCTCGAATGTGCGGCCGGCCACGGTGATGATCGCGTTCATCTCCGGTTGTGTCAGAGCCGTTTCTGCGACGAAGAGGACGAAGCGCTCCTCGAACTCGTTGCGAGTGACGGGCACGTCTGCCAGCCGTGTGTCGAGGACGGCCCGGACGGTGGCCGAGCCGCGGCGCCGGGGATAGCGGGCGAGCAGGTCCGGCAGCGAGAGCGCGTCCCAGAGCCTGGCCACATCCGCCTCGTGCCACGCGCGCTCCACCTGCCGCCGGGTCACCACCGCCGCCAGGTCGAACAGCGTGCGCGGCACGGTGGTCACCGGGATGCCGTCCACCACCGTCCGCTCGTCCGGAGGCACGACTGAGACGTGGACCTGGATCCGTGCTCGTGGCCGGCGATCGCGCGAGACGGTGACCTCTATCGTGCGCCGCCCGTCCGCGAGGATGCCCCACAGCGCCGCCGCGGAGCGGTGCGACAGCACGGCGCCCCGGCCGCCCGCCAGGACGGCCGCCATCCAGCGTGAGCGCTGGGTGAGCATCCGGTGGCCGACCGCGTAGACGCCCTGATGCACCCGATGCAGGTGGCCGCTGTCGAGCCGTCGCTCGATTGCCCGGGCGCTCACGCCTCGCTCCAGCAGCTGCCATCGGGCCACCACGCCGTGCTGGCGCAGCGCGAGGTCTGCCAGCAGCAGGTCGACGTGACGAGGCCGACATTCTCCACCGATGCGGTGGTAGATGTCGGTTTCGTTGCGCACACGGCCCAGCTTGGGCCGGCGCGCGTCACGGCACTGTCACGTGTGTGACTAGTCGTCCACCTCTCCGTCAGAAACCGCGAACACGGCGCCCTGCGGGTCCCGCATGGCGGCGATGCGGCCGCCGTTGGGCACGTCCATGGGACCGAACAGCGGCTCGCCCACCCGCGCGATCGTGTCGTCCGTGGACTCCACCGTGAAGTAGGGCATCCAGTTGGCCGGCTCGCCCTCCTGCGTGGGCCGCATGCCGGCCTGGTTGATCCCGCCGGCGCCGGCGATGAGCGTGTACGGCGGGCCGCCGCCCGTGTCCACGGGCTCGAAGCTCCAGCCCAGCAGCTGCTCGTAGAAGGCGCGCGCCGCATCCGGGTCTGGCGACGCGAGGTCGCACCAGGTGAGGCAGCCGGGGTCGTTCACCCGCTCGGCGCCGATGCTCCCGCGCGCCTGCCACGCGCCGAATACGGCGCCGGTGGGATCGGCCACCACCGCCATCCGGCCCGCCTCCATGACGTCGAACGGCCCGGCCAGGACGGCGCCGCCCAGCTCGCCGGCGCGCGAGGCGGTGGCGTCCACGTCCGCCACCGTCACGTACACCAGCCACGCCGGCGGCTGCTGCTCGCCCGGCTGGTGCAGGCCGGCCACGGTGTCGCCGTCCAGGCGGAACATCGTGTAGCTGCCTCCGCCCGGGAGCGGCTGGTCGTCGGCGTGCCAGCCGAACACCCCGCCGTAGAAGGCCTTGGATCCCTCGGCGTCCGGGCTCACCAGCTCCGCGTAGCTGAACGTGCCCCGCGTGTACTCGCTGCGCTTCCCCATCAAGTGCCTCCTCTACGGTCGCGGGCCGCGCGACTTCGGCCCCTCGTGCACGTCATACCCGATCAGCTCGTGCGCCCTCTCGGCCCAGTCGCACAGCAGCGGACGGGTGTCGCGCGGGTCGATGATCTCCTCGATGCCGAAGCGCTCGGCCGTGCGGAATGGCGAGCGCACCGCGTTCAGGCGCGAGGCGATCTCGGCGCGCAGCGCCACCGGGTCGGAAGAGGCCTCCAGCTCGCGCCGGTACGCGGCCTCCAGCCCGCCCTCGATCGGCAGCGAGCCCCAGTCGCCCGACGGCCAGGCGTAGCGCAGGTTCAGCGCCGCGTGGTTGCCGTGCCCCGCGCCCGCCACGCCGTAGACCTTGCGCACGAGCACCGACACGGTGGGCACCGAGGCCTGGTAGACGGAATACAGAGCCCTGGTCCCGCGGCGGATCGTGCCGCGCCGCTCCGCCTCGGTGCCGATCACGAAGCCCGGCTGGTCCACGAAGTTGGCCAGCGGCAGCCGGAACTGGTCGCACAGGTCCACGAAGCGCACGAGCTTCTCCGAGGCGTCCGCGGTCAGCCCGCCGCCCGCGCGCGCCGGGTCGGACGCCATGACGCCGACGGGCCGGCCGCCCAACCGCGCGAGCGCCACGATCAGCGACCCGCCGAAGCGGCGGCCCAGCTCGAACACCGAGCCGCGGTCGAAGACGAGCTCCAGGGCGCGGCGCATGTCGTAGGGCTTGCGCGACTCGCGCGGCACGAGCGAGATCAGCTCCTGCTCACGGCGGTCAGAGGGGTCGGACGAGGACACCTCCGGCGGCGCCTCCCACACGTTCGGGGGCAGGTAGGAGAGGAAGCGGCGCATCTGGTCGAGCGCGTCGTCCTCGTCGGCGGCCTCGTTGTCCACCGCGCCCGCGCGGGTCTGGGCGCGGGCGCCGCCCAGCTCCTCCTTGTCCGGCGCCTCGCCCATCGCCGCGGCCACCACCGGCGGGCCGGCCACGAACAGCTGCGCGCTGCCACGGACGATCACCGAGAAGTGCGAGGCCACCACCCGCGCGGCGCCGAGCCCCGCCACCGGGCCGAGCGCCGCCGCCACGACCGGCACGCGCGCGAGGTTCTCGACCACCAGCTCCCAGCCGGGGACGAATGGCACGTAGGTGAAGCCCATCGACTCCAGCGTCTTCACGCTTCCGCCGCCACCCGTGCCGTCCACCAGTCGCAGGAGGGGGAGCCGCAGGTCGTGCGCCATGCGCTCGGCGTAGACCATCTTCTGCCAGATGGCGGCGTCGGCGGCGCCGCCGCGCACCGTGAAGTCGTCGCCCTGCACCACGGCGCGGCGTCCCTCGATCCGGCCCTGGCCCACGAGCATGTTGGCGGGAGTGAAGCCGGTCAGCGACGCGCCCTCGTAGTGCCCCACCCCGGCGATGGCGCCCGTCTCGTGGAACGACCCGGGGTCGAACAGGCGCTCCAGCCGCTCGCGCACGGTGAGCCGGCCGCCGGCGTGCTGGCGCTCCACGCGCTCGGAGCCGCCCATCTGGCGCGCCAGCTCCTCGCGGCGGCGCAGCTCCTCGAGCTCGGGCTCCCAGGTCATCGCCGCGGCAGCAGCGCCTGGCCCTCGGTCACGGAGCGCGCGAGGTCCGCCACGGCGATGCGGCGGCTGCGCGCGTGCTCGCGCAGCAGGTCGAACGCCGAGCGGTCGTCCAGGCGGTGGCGCTCCATGAGGATGCCCTTGGCCCGCTCGATCACGGCCCGGCGCTCGAGCGCGCTCTCGAGCTGGTCCACCCGCTCCTCGAGCTGCTCGGCTTCCCCCCGTCGCCGCACCGCCACCTCGATGGCGTTCTGCACGGTGGTGGGGTTGAGCGGCTGCGCGTAGGCGTAGATCCCGCCGTCGGCGGCGCGGCGCACGAACTCGGGGTCCTCGCGGTCGATCACCGCGATAACAGGTCCTGAGGCGTACTCGGCGATCTGCTCGATCAGCGCCAGCGCATGCTCGGCGTCCTGGTGCAGCGCCACGAGCGCCACGGCCGGGTCCTCGGCCGCGATCCGCTCCGCCGCCTCGCTGAGACTGACCGCGTGGGCGCTGACCTCGTGGCCGAGATGGCGCACCACCTCGGCCAGCGACTCCAGGTGCTGGGAGTCCTCGTCGGCGATCAGCACACGCAGCGCGTTCACCCGGGCCCCGCGCTATCTTCCGCCCGAGGCAGGCCGACACACCCGCCGCGCCCACCTTCGCGCCCCAGCCACCTGGCGCTCTGCTCTGCGAGTCGTTCGGACAGGGGGGCCATGCCGCTGGGAGGCGCACCTTATCGCCGTAACGGGACCTCCGTGTCTCGCGACGAGCTGGTGGCCCGGCACCTGCCGCTGGCCATCGGCCTCGCCCGCCGCTACCGCTCCGCCACCGAGAGCCAGGACGACCTCGTGCAGGTGGCCGCGCTCGCGCTCGTGAAGGCGGTGGACCGCTTCGACCCCGATCGCCACGCCAGCCTGTCCAGCTACGCGGTGCCCACCATCCTCGGCGAGCTCAAGCGCCACTTCCGCGACCGCTCCTGGGCGGTGCGGCCGCCGCGCGACCTCCAGGAGCTGGCGCTGCGCACGGTGAAGGCCGACGCGGCCCTGTCGCGCAGGCTCGGCCGCTCGCCCACCGTGGCCGAGCTGAGCGCGGAGCTCGGCGTCTCCTCGGAGCAGGTGATCGAGGCCCGCGACGCCGCGAGGGCCTACAGCGCCGTCCCCCTCGACACCCCATTCGAGGATGGGGAGGAGGGGCGCGAGGGCTCGCTCGGTGCCGAGGATCCCGGCTACCGCCAGGTGGAGCAGCGCGCCGTGCTCGGCAGCCTGATGGCGCAGCTCGAGCCGCGCGAGCGCGAGATACTCCGCCTGCGCTTCATGGACGATCTCACCCAGTCCGAGATAGCCGAGCGCATGGGCCTCTCCCAGATGCACGTCTCGCGACTCATCCGCCGCTCGCTGGCCGCGCTGCAGGAGGCCGCTCAGAGCGACGGCAGCTCCTGACGGAGGTCGAGCACCGGCGCGAAGGTGTCGCCGTGGCGCTGCACGCGCTCGAGCACGCCGGCCGCCTCGTGCACGAGGTCGCCGCTCTCCACCTCCTCCCAGGTCACGGGGGTCGAGACGGTCGGCCGCTCACGCGCACGGAGTGAATAGACCGCGACGGTGGTCTTGTGGGCGTCGTTCTGGCTCCAGTCCACCAGCACCTTGCCCTCGCGCAGCTCCTTCTTCTGGCGCGACACCACGAGGTCGGGCGTCTCGTCCTCGAGCAGCCGCGCCACGGCCTGGGCAAACGGCTTGGTCTGGTCATACGACGCGCCGGAGTTGAGCGGCACGTACACCTGGATCCCCTTCGATCCCGACGTCTTGGGGAAGCACCGCATGCCCAGGCGCTCGAACAGGTCGCGCAGGCGCAACGCCACGGCGGCGCACTCGGGCAGGCCCGCCGGCGCGCCCGGGTCGAGGTCGAAGGCGATCACCGTGGGCTCTTCGCCCACCGCCAGCGACGGGTGCAGCTCGAGGCTCGCGAGGTTGGCCACCCACAGCAGCGTGGGGAGGTCGTCCACGATGCAGAAGCCCGCCTCGTCGGTGCGCACCCACTCGGGCCGGTGCGACGGGCAGCGCTTCTCGAAGAAGAACTCCTCGTCCACCCCGTCGGGGTAGCGCTTGAGCGTGAGCTGGCGGCCGGCCAGATGCGGGACCAGAACCGGGCCCACGCGCTCGTAGTAGTCGATCACCTGCCCCTTGGTGAAGCCGGTGGCCGGGTAGAGGACCTTGTCGAGGTTGGAGAGCTTGGGGCGCCGCTGCTCGCGCAGCCCCTTGAATGACGGCGCGCGCAGCGTGCGGGTGCGCGTCCACTCGCGGAACTCGACGCGAGCCGCCAGCTCCGGCTCCACGAACACGGAGCCCTTCGGCGGCTGGCGCCCGTTGAAGGGGCTCGTGTCGCGCCGCAGCGGCTCGAGCTTGGCCGCCAGGTCGCGCAGCGTGGCCTCGGTGAAGCCCGTGCCCACCTTGCCGGCATAGACGAGCTTCCCCTCCTCGCGGAAGCCCATGAGCAGCGCGCCGATGCGCCCGCGGCGCCCGCCCTCGCCGGACGTCCAGCCGCCGATCACCACGTCCTCGCTCAGCACGTTCTTGACCTTGACCCACGCGGAGCTGCGGCGGCCGGCCTCGTAGCGGCTGTCGCGGCGCTTGGCCACGATGCCCTCGAGCCCCTGCGCCTCGGTGAGCGCCAGCAGCTCGCTCCCCCGCCCGACCTGGTTCTGCGGCGTCCGCCAGGCCGGCCCCTCGAGCCCCATCCCCTCCAGCAGCTCGCGGCGCTCGTCATAGGTGAGGCCCGCGGTGGAGCGCCCGTCGAGGTGGAGGACGTCGAAGATCGCGTAGGTCACGGGCACGTCCTTCGCCGCCCGCCTGACCGCGGACTCCGACGCCAGGTGCATGCGTCCCTGGAGCCGCTCGAAGCTCGGCTTGCCCTCGGCGTCCAGCGCCACGATCTCGCCGTCCAGCAGCGCCTCGGTGCTGCCGCCCGCCAGGCCGCGCAGCTCCGGATAGCGCGCCGTGATGTCGGCGCCGTTGCGGCTCTCCAGCCGGATGTGGGCGGGCTCGAGCCGGCAGAGCGCGCGCACGCCGTCCCACTTCAGCTCGTAGGCCCAGGCGTCGTCGTCGGGCGGCAGCTTGCCGAGCGTGGCCAGCATCGGCCGGACGCCCTCGGGCAGCGGCTCCCGGTCGGCGGGGTCCATGCGGTGGATCAGCCACTGGTCGCCGTCGGTCTGGAACAGCACGTACTTGCCCTGCACGCGCTCGCCGTGGAAGGTGATCATCACCTCGTCGTCGCGGAACTTGTGCTCCTCGTAGGTGCCGCGGTCCCAGATCGACATCGTCCCGGCGCCGTACTCCCCCTCGGGGATCTCGCCGTGGAACTCGAGGTACTCGAGCGGATGGTCCTCGGTGTGCACGGCGAGGTTGTTGCGCTTGGGGTCCATCGGCACGCCCTTGGGCAGCGCCCACGACGCCAGCGCGCCGTCGTGCTCCAGCCGCAGGTCCCAGTGCAGGCGGCGGGCATGGTGCTCCTGGATCACGAAGCGGTTGTGCGCGGCGGCGTCCGCGGCTTCGCCCGCGGGCTCGCGGGTCGTGCCGAAGTCGCGCTTCTCGCGATAGCGGCGCAGCTTGTCGGCCATGAGGCCGTCAGCTTGTCACGAGCCGGTGCTCCACCGGCAGCGCGAAGCGCCGCTTCACCTCCGCGACGAAGTCGTCCTCGCGGTAGCCGCTCTCGTCGCGGGGATGCGTGAATATCACGATCCGGTCCGCGTCGAAGGTCTGCAGCGCGTCCCGCACGGCCAGCAGCGGGTCGCTCTCGCCGGTGTCGCCGGCCGCGTCGATGCCCTCGTCGTCGAGCCGGTCCACGGTCTCCTCCTGGACGGACTCCGCCCGCTCGATCGCGGCGTCGACGTCCGAGGCCCAGAAGCGCAGGCGAGAGCCGGTGAGAGCGGGGGATACGACGAGCACCTCGGCGTCGTCGGCCTCGGAGGAGCCGACGGCCTCGCGGAGCGCCTCCGCGTTGACAGCCTCTGATGTGAGGACCAGAAGTCGCACGGCATGCGGATACCCCGAGCCCGCGCAGGGTAATCCCGGTGCGTGGCCCGCTTACGTCGTGCTGACTGCTCCGGCCCCGGCATCTCCCGCCGCGGCCGCGGCAGGGGATTCGAGTATCTCGATGAGGACGGGGAACGGATCGCCGACGACGAGGTGCTCGACCGCATACGCGAGCTGGCCATCCCGCCGGCCTGGCGCGACGTGTGGATCTGCCCCTATCCGATGGGCCACCTGCAGGCCACCGGCACCGACGACGCGGGCCGCAAGCAGTACCTCTACCACCAGCGCTGGCGCGAGCGCCGCGACCAGGAGAAGTTCGACGACATGATCGACTTCGCCCGCGCGCTCCCGCGCGTGCGCGCCCGCGTGGCCAAGCACCTCCGCCGGCGCTCCATGAGCCGCGAGCGCGTGCTGGCCTGCGCCGTGCGGCTGCTGGACCGCGGCTTCTTCCGCATCGGCAGCGAGGGCTACGCCGAGGACAACGGCACCTACGGGCTCGCCACCATGCGCAAGGACCACGTGACGCTGGAGCCCGACGGCCGGCTGACGTTCGACTACCCGGCCAAGGGCGGCGCCCGGCGCATCCAGGCGGTGGTGGACCCCGACGTGCGCAAGGTGGTGGAGGAGCTCAAGCGCCGCCGCGGAGGGGGAGAGGAGCTGCTGGCCTACAAGGACGGGCGCCGCTGGCGCGACGTCCGCTCCGACGACATCAACGCCTACCTGCGCGACGTCGCCGGCCACGACTGCTCGGCCAAGGACTTCCGCACCTGGAGCGCAACGCTGCTGGCGGCGGTCGGCGTCGCGGTCTCGGCCGAGGCGGCGAGCGGCTCCAAGACCGGCCGCAGGCGGGCGATCAAGCGGGCGATCGACGAGGTGGCGCGCTACCTGGGCAATACGCCGGCCGTCTGCCGCGCCTCCTACATCGACCCGCGCGTGTTCGACCGCTTCAACTCGGGCTGGACGATCGCCCCTGTGCTGGGAGAGGTGGGCGACCTCAGCGACCCATCCGTGCGCGAGACCGTGGAGGAGGCCGTGCTCGACCTCCTCGAGGACGAGCGCGGCTCCGACGCCATCGACAAGGGGCTGGATGTGGCAGCCTGAGCGGCCGTGCGCCCGCTCGCCAAGGCCTGGATCACGTCCGCGCGCCTGCGCCGCAAGCTGCGGCGCGACCAGCTCGTGCGCGAGGAGCTGGTGCGAAGGCACGCGCCCGGGCGGTCGTTCGCCGACGTGGGCTGCATGTACGGCGCGAATGGGTCGATCGCCTTCTGCGCCGAGGAGTCGGGCGCCGGCTCGGTGACGGCCTTCGACGCCATGGAGGAGACGGCCGAGTACCTGGCCGAGCACGAGCGCCGCGGGTCGTCGGTGCGCTTCGTGCGCGGCGACCTCCACGAGCCCGGCGCGATCGGCGAGCACGACGTGGTGTGGTGCTCCGGCGTGCTCTATCACTCGCCCTACCCGCTGCTCACCCTCGAGCGCCTGGCCACCGCTGCCCGGGAGCTGCTGATCGTGGGCTCCCACACCATCCCCGAGGTGCCGGGGCTCGAGCAGGCCTGCGTCTTCTACCCGAAGCTCGGCGACGCCGGCCGCGGCGTGTACTCGCCCGTGTGGCCGTGCAACTCGGTGGGCATCGCCACCCCCTACGACGAGCGCCCCGAGATGGCCTACGCCAACTACTGGTGGGGGATCACGCCCTCGGCCCTGCGGGCGATGGTCGAGGTGCAGCCGGGCTTCAGCGTGGCAGAGGAGCTGTCGGAGCCGTTCGAGTCGTACGTGGTGGCCCGCCGCTCCTAGAGCGACTTGAGCTCGCCGATGACGTCGTCGACCGACGACTTGGCGTCGCCGAACAGCATCGCGGTGCCGTCGGAGTAGAACAGCGGGTTGTCGATGCCCGCGAAGCCGGAGGCCATCGAGCGCTTGAGCACGATGACCGACGAGGACTTGTCCACGTCGAGGATCGGCATTCCGTAGATGGGTGAGCCCTGGTCTTCGCGCGCGGCGGGGTTGGTGACGTCGTTGGCGCCGATCACGAGCGAGACGTCGGTGCGCGGGAACTCGGGGTTGATCTCCTCCATCTCCTTGAGCTCGTCGTAGGGCACGTCGGCCTCGGCGAGGAGCACGTTCATGTGCCCCGGCATGCGCCCGGCGACGGGGTGGATGGCGTAGGAGACCTCGATCCCCTTCTGCTCGAGGATCCCGGTGAGCTCGCGCACCGCGTGCTGGGCCTGCGCGACGGCCAGGCCGTAGCCGGGCACCACGACGACCTTCTGCGCGTAGGCGAGCTGGATGGCCACGTCGGCCGCGCTGGTGGACACCACGGTGCGCTCGGTGCCGTCGTCGCCCATGCCGCCGCCGGTGGTGGTCACACCGCCGAAGCCGCCCGCGATGATGTGGCCGATCGAGCGGTTCATGGCGTCGGCCATGAGGTTGGTGAGGATCGTTCCCGAGGCGCCCACGATCATGCCGCCCACGATCAGGGCGGTGTTGTCGAGCGCCAGGCCGGCGGCGGCGGCCGACAGGCCGGTGAAGGCGTTGAGCAGACTGATGACCACCGGCATGTCCGCGCCGCCGATCGGCAGCACCATCATGTTGCCCAGCAGCGCGGCGGCCACCAGAATCGCGATGAAGAGGCCCTCGGACTCCGAGCCGGCCGCGATCGCGACGGCCGAGCCGACTGCGACGGCGGCCACGGCGATGTTGAGGAACTGCTGGCCGGGGACCTGGATGGGCCGCCCGGGCAGGATCTCCTGGAGCTTGCCGAAGGCGATGTTCGAGCCCCAGAACGAGACCGAGCCGACGATGGCCGCGAAGAGGATGGGGATGAGCGTCTCGAGCGCCGGGTTGCCGCCGTGGGAGAGCGCCTCGCGGTACTCCGCCCACGAGATCAGCGCCACGGCGCCGCCGCCGACGCCGTTGAACAGCGCCACCATCTGCGGCATCGCGGTCATCTTCACCGAGCGCGCCGCGGGCACCCCGACGACCGTGCCGATGGCGATGCCCAGGGCGATCAGCCAGTAGTCGCCCACCTCCTCCTTGACCAGCGTGGCCACCACCGCGATCGCCATGCCCACCGCGGCGATCATGTTGCCGCGCCGCGCCGTGCGCGGGTGGTTGAGGTAGTGCAGCCCGACGATGAAGAGGCCGAACGCGACGATGTAGGCCGCGCTGATGGCGTCCGGGTCCACGGCCGCGAGCGGGGTCACCCGGAGGGGTCCTTCTTGGCGGGCGCGGGCTTGCGCTTGAACATCTCGAGCATGCGGTCGGTGACGAGGAAGCCGCCGACCACGTTGATCGTGCCGAACGCGATCGCGATCACGAGGATCAGCTCGTTGAGGAAGCCGGCGGCCTCGCCGATCACGATCAGGCCGCCGAGCAGCACGATGCCGTGGATGGCGTTGGTGGCCGACATCAGCGGCGTGTGCAGAGTGTTGGGCACCTTCGAGATCACCTCGAAGCCCACGAACGCGGCGAGCACGAGGATGGCGAGCTCAGTCAGCAGATCCATGTGGGCCTCCCGTCAGGACCGCACCCTTCACGATCTCGTCCTCCCAGTCGATGGCCAGCGCGCCGTCCTCGCCCGCCACCAGCTCGACGAACGACAGGATGTTGCGCGCGTACAGCGCGGAGGCGTGGTCGGCCATCTCGGCCGCCAGGTTGAGCGGCGCGGCGATGGTCACGTCCTCCGCCACCAGGGTCTGGCCGGCCTCCGACAGCTCGCAGTTGCCGCCGGACCCGCCCGCGAGGTCCACCACCACCGAGCCGGGCTTCATCTTGCGCACGGCGTCGGCGGTCACGAGCAGCGGGGCCGGCTTGCCGGGCACGAGCGCGGTGGTGATGACCGCGTCCATGTCGGCCATCTCCTCGGCCAGCAGCTCTCGCTGGCGCTGCTGCTCCTCGTCCGTGAGCTGGCGCGCGTAGCCGCCGGCCGCCTCGGCGTCGATGCCCAGGTCGAGCTCGACGAAGGACGCGCCCAGCGACTCGATCTGCTCCTTCACCGCCGCGCGCACGTCGAACGCGCTCACGATCGCGCCGAGCCGCTTGGCCGTGGCGATGGCCTGCAGGCCCGCCACGCCCGCGCCCAGCACCATCACCTTGGCGGGCCGCACGGTGCCGGCGGCGGTGGTCAACATCGGCAGGAAGCGGGGGAGGCTCCCGGCGGCCAGCAGCGCGGCGCGGTAGCCGGCCACGGTGGCCTGGGACGAGAGCGCGTCCATCGACTGCGCGCGCGTGGTGCGCGGCACCGACTCCATCGCGAAGCTCGTGATGCCGCGCCCCGCCAGCGCCTGCGCGAGATCGGGCTGGGTGAGCGGCGCGAGGAAGCCGACCACCGTGGAGCGCTCCGGCAGCCGCCCGGCCTCCTCGGCGGTGGGAGCGCCGACGAGCGCGATCAGGTCGGCGTCCGCCAGCGCGCCGGGATCGATCGTGGCGCCCGCCTCCTCGAACGCGGCGTCGGGAACGTGGGCGCCGTCGCCGGCCCCGGGCTCGACCACGACGGTGTGGTCCTTTGCGCCAAGGCGGCGCACGACGTCCGGCACGAGGGCCACGCGTCGCTCCCCCCGGCCCGACTCGTTCGGCACGGCGACTCGCATCGGCGCGGCAGCATAACGGGCCTTTGACTGGCCAGTCGGCCAAACGACTGACGCCGTCCCTATCATGGCTTTGGAGAAGGAATTCGTGGCCAAGGCGGTCGAGGAAAAGGAACGGGTCGTCGTCCGGTTCGCCGGGGATTCGGGCGATGGCATGCAGCTGGCGGGAAGCCGCTTCACCGCTGCCACGGCGCTCGTCGGCAACGACCTCGCCACGCTCCCCGACTTCCCCGCCGAGATCCGCGCCCCGGCGGGCACGCTGCACGGCGTCTCGGCCTTCCAGATCCACTTCGCCTCGCGCGACATCCTCACGCCGGGCGACCACCCCAACGTGCTGGTGGCCATGAACCCGGCGGCGCTCAAGACCAACCTCGCCACGCTCGAGACGGGCGGCGTCGTGATCGTCAACGAGGACGCCTTCAACGCCAACAACCTCCGCAAGGCCGGCTATGAGGCCAGCCCGCTCGAGGACGACAGCCTCGACCGCTACCAGGTCATCCGGGTGCCGATGACGTCGCTCACGGTGGCCTCCACCGACGGCATCGACGGCGTCACCGCCGCGCAGGCCGCGCGCGCCAAGAACCTGTTCGCCCTCGGGCTCGTCTCCTGGATGTACGGCCGGCCCACCGATGGCACGCTCGCCTGGCTGGAGGAGAAGTTCGCGGCCAAGCCCGCCATCCGCGACGCCAACGTCGCGGCCTTCAAGGCCGGCTGGAACTTCGGCGAGACGGCCGAGCTGCTGGCCATGCCGGTGGAGGTCAAGCCGGCTGCTCTCGAGCCCGGCGCGTACCGCAACGTCGACGGCACGCAGGCCATGGCGCTCGGCCTCATCGCCGCCAGCGTGCGCAGCGGCCTGCCGCTGTTCTACTCCAGCTACCCGATCACGCCCGCGTCCGAGATGCTCCACACGCTCTCGCGCCACGGGCGCTTCGGCGTGCGCACCGTGCAGGCGGAGGACGAGATCGCCGCGGCCAGCATCGCGCTCGGCGCGGCCTTCGGCGGGCATCTCGGCGTCACGGGCACCAGCGGTCCCGGCCTCGACCTCAAGGCCGAGACCATCGGGCTCGCGGTGGCGTGCGAGCTCCCCATGGTCATCGTCGACGTGCAGCGCGCCGGGCCCTCCACCGGCATGCCCACCAAGACCGAGCAGGGCGACCTGCTCGCCGCCATCCACGGTCGCCACGGCGAGTCGCCGCTGCCCGTCATCGCGGCCGCCACGCCTGCCGACTGCTTCGACGCCGCGGTGGAGGCCACCCGCGTGGCCATCCGCTACCGCACGCCGGTGATCCTGCTCTCCGACACCTTCCTGTCCAACTCGTCCGAGCCCTGGCGCATCCCCTCCACGGACGACCTGCCGGAGATCGACCCGGCCTTCGCCACAGGGCCGAACGCCGGCGACGAGTTCCTCCCGTACCTGCGTGACGACAAGGGGGCGCGCCCCTGGGCCCGGCCGGGCACGCCGGGCCTTCAGCACCGCATCGGCGGGCTCGAGAAGGACGAGGCGTCGGGCAACATCTCCTACGAGCCCGACAACCACTCGCGCATGACCCATCTGCGCGCGCAGAAGGTGGCCAACGTGGCTCGCGAGATCCCCGACCTCGAGGTGGACCACGAGGACGGCGCCGAGCTGCTCGTGCTGGGCTGGGGCTCCACCTACGGCCTCTGCCGGGCGGCGGTGCGGCGGGTGCGAAAGCGCGGGCGCAAGGTGGCGTTCGCGCATCTGCGCTGGGTCAACCCGCTGCCGCCCAACACCGGCGACGTCGTGCGCGCCTACCCCAAGCTGCTCATCCCCGAGCTCAACATGGGCCAGATGCGCTCGATCATCCGCGCGGAGTTCCTCGTGGACGCCGTCGGCCACTCCAACGTCACGGGCCTGCCCATCGGGGCGCAGGAGCTGGAGGAAGCGATCATGGAGCAGCTCGGATGAGCACCCTGAAGGGCACAGACGGCAACGGCCATTCCCCCAACGGCGGCACGCCGCTCCCCACGCTCACCAAGAAGGACTTCCAGTCCGACCAGGAGACGCGCTGGTGCCCCGGCTGCGGGGACTACGCCATCCTCGCCGGCGTCCAGGCGTTCATGCCGGAGCTGGGCATCTCTCCCGAGAAGGTGGTCTTCGTCACCGGCATCGGCTGCGCCGGGCGCTTCGTCTACTACATGGACACCTACGGGATGCACGGCATCCACGGCCGCGCGCCCGCGCTGGCCACCGGCCTGGCCACCGCCAGGCGGGACCTGTCGGTGTGGGTCGTGGCGGGCGACGGCGACGCGCTCTCGATCGGCGGCAACCACCTCATCCACGCCCTGCGGCGCAACGTGCCGATCAAGATCCTGCTCTTCAACAACCAGATCTACGGGCTCACGAAGGGGCAGTACTCGCCCACGTCGGAGGTCGGCAAGGTCACCAAGTCCACGCCGTTCGGCTCCGAGGACCATCCGTTCAACGCCGCGGCTCTGGCCATCGGCGCCGAGGCCACCTTCGTCGCCCGCACCGTGGACGTGGACAAGAAGCACCTCACGGGCGTGCTGCGCGAGGCCGCGGCGCACGAGGGCTCGGCCTTCGTCGAGATCTACCAGAACTGCAACGTCTTCAACGACGGCGCGTTCGAGGCGCTGCGCGGCAAGGCCGGCACCTCGCACCAGATCCGCCTCGAGCACGGCGAGCCCATCCGCTTCGGCGACGACGGCCGGCGCGGAGTGGTGCGCTCCGAGGACGGATCGCTGCGGCTGGCCGAGGTGGCCGACGTGGGCGAGGACGCTTTCGTGGTGCACGACGCCCACCGCGAGGACCCCAGCCTGGCCTTCGCGCTCGCCCACCTCTCGGAGCGCCCCACCGCCCCCACGCCGATCGGCGTGCTGCGCTCCATCCGCCGCCCCGCCTACGGCAGCGGCCGCGCGGCCGATCTGGAGCAGGCAGCCGAGCGCGCCACGCTCGCCGACGTGGACGAGCTGCTGCACTCAGGCGACGTCTGGACGGTGTCGTGAGCGACTACGACATGGAGCCCCACCACGGCTACGACGGTCTGGCACCGGAAGGCAGTTGGCTGCCTGTCCTGCTCTGGGTACCCATACGGTGCCCAAAGCAGCACGGTGGCTCGATTCCTAGGCCGCGGCGGGCAGCTCGGCCGAGAGCTCGACCGCGGCGCCGGCGGGCGCGCCGGAGTCCAGGCGCTGCGCCATCGTGCCCATGAGGCGGCGAGCGGGCTCGTTCTCGCCGAGGATCGTGGCCTCGAAGCGGCGGATGTCGCGCTCGCGGGCCTCGTCGGCCAGGCGCAGCGCCATCAGCCTGCCGAGGCCGCGGCCCTGGAAGTCGTCGCCCACGACGATGGCGACCTCCGCCGCCTGCCGATCGCCGGCCAGGCGCACGAGGCGCGCGACGGCCACGAGGTGGTCCGGGTCATCCGGGGGCAGGGCCACGAGAGCCACGTGGTCGTTCCCGTCGAGCTCGGTGAGGTAGCGCAGCTCGCCGTTGGAGAAGCGCTGCTTGGGCGCGAGGAAGCGCCGGTAGACCGATTGCGGGGAGAGGCGGGCGAGACCGTCCACGAGCAGCGCCTTGTCGTCCGGCCGGATGTGGCGGACGAGCAGTTCGGTGCCGTCGGGGATCGAGACGATCACGATGACAAGCTATGAACATCGCGGCGGATCGAGTGTGTTCGCCGTCACATCGCATGTAGGGTGGCCGCCATGGAGAAGCCCACCAAGGTCGTCGGCCAGCGCGTCGGCGCCATCCTCATCGACTCGCTGATCGTGTTCGCCTTCAACACCGCGCTCTTCTTCGCGATGGCGCAGACGAACGAGGACATCCTCCGCGGCCTGGGCGAGGGCGACATCCAGCTCGACACCAGCACCTACTTCAACCTCGACCTCGGCGACGACACCTACTCGCTCGTGGGCGGGGACTTCCTGCTCTGGCTGCTCATCACGAGCGTGGTGGGGATCCTCTACTGGATGATCCTGCCGGGGCTCAAGGGCTGGACGGTGGGCAAGCTCATCACGGGCATCCGGGTCGTGAAGGACGATGGCACCTGCCCCGCCGGCATCGGCAAGAACGTGGTGCGGCAGCTGCTCTGGATCGCCGACTACTTCCCCTACATCATCCCCTACCTCACCGGGTTCGTCGTGGCCCTCACGAACGACCGCAACAAGCGGGTCGGGGACATCGTGGCGGGCACGCTCGTGGTGCGCGCGAGCGCGGCCGGCCGGCCACTCCCGGCCGGCGCGGGCGCCCAGCCGGGCGCGGCGCCCTTCGCCGCGCAGCCGGCGGCCGGTGGGCCGGGGGCGGCGCCGGTGGCCGCGCAGCCGGCGGCCGGTGGGCCGGCGGCGCCGGACTGGTATCCCGACCCCCAGGGCGAGAAGCGCCTGCGCTACTGGGACGGCGCCGCCTGGACCTCGCACACGGCCGACTGACCGGTTTGGCCAGGGGCCGCGTGCCGCGGGCCGCCGCGGCCGTCGCCGGCCTGGCGGTCGCAGCATGGGTGTCCACCCGCTGGGTCTCCCTGTCCCCGGACGCCCGCTACTCGCTCGCCTGGGGCGCCGAGCTCATCCGCGGCGACGCCCCGCAGGTGGACGCGCCGGAGGTGTCCACGCCGCACCCGCTCCCGATAGTGGCCGGCGGGCTGGTGTCGCTGCTCGGCGCGCGGGCGGCCGCCGACGTGTACGCCTTCGGTGCGGTGCTCGCGTTCGCCCTGCTCGTGTACGCCGGCTTCCGGCTCGGCCGGGCGCTCGGGGGCACGGTGGCGGGCGTGGTGGCGGCCGCACTTGTGGCCACCCGCGAGCGCGTCGACTTCTTCGCCTCGCGCGCGTTCATCGACATCCCGTTCGCCGCGCTGGTGCTGCTGGCGGCGGCGCTGGCGGCGGAGGGCCCCCGCCGCAACGCCACACCCGCGCTGGGGCTGCTCGCGCTCGCCGGCCTGCTGCGCCCGGAGGCGTGGGGGCTCGCCGCGCTGTACGGCGGCTGGGTGATCGTCGACCAGGCCCGCCCCAGCCGGGGTCAGGTCTTGCAGAACGGCAGAACTCGGGCCGAAGGCCCCTGCTGGTCTGCAAGACCTGACCCCGGCCCCTGCGGCATTGCAAGACCTGACCCCGGCCCGGCACCTGCGGCCACGCTCGCCCTCGTTGCCGCCGCGCCCGCCATCTGGATCCTCTTCGACCTCGCGCTCACAGGCGACCCCTTCCACTCCCTCCACGGCACCCAGGAGAACGCGCTGCTGCTCGAGCGCGACACCGGCCTCGACGACCTGGGGCCCAGCCTGCGCGCGGGAATCGAGGACCTCGCCGGCCTGGCGCCCGCCGCGGCGGGCGCGGCGTTCGGGGCCTGGGGGCTGGTGCGCTTCCGGCGCGAGCGCCCGGCGTTCGCGGTCGTCATGGGGCTGGTGGGTGCGGGGATCGCCGCCTTCGCCCTGCTGGCCGTGGCGGACCTGCCGCTCAACGACCGCTACCTCGTGGTGCCCGCGCTGGCGCTGCTCGCGCTCGCCGCGGCCGCGGTGCCACGGGCCACGCGCAGCGTCGTGGCGGCGGCCGCCGCCACGCTGGCGCTCGTGCCGGCCGCGCTGGCGCTGCCTGACGACCTCGACGCGGCGGGCGACGGGCTCGAGGGCGCACACTCCAAGGCGCGCGCGGACGAGGACCTCGAGCGGCTGCTCTCGCGCGACGGCGTCCGCGCCGCGATCGATCGCTGCCAGAGCCTGTCGGCCGCGGCGTCCGGGCGTCCGGCGGTGGCGGCCCTGCTGGGGCGCGACCCCGCCACGGTGGCCATCTCGCTCAGCCCGGTGCCGCCGCCGGGCAGCGCCACCCTGAGCACGAGCGAGACCGTGCCGCCCGGCACCCCGCGGAGCGTGCGCGTGCGTGCCTGGACCTTCGTCAACCGCTGTTGAGGCGGCCAGGCCGGCCGGCTACGCGGCGCCGCGGATCGCGGCCGCCTCGAGCGCCATGCCGAGCGCGTGCTGCCGCCCGCGGCCGAGGCGTTCGCGGGCTTCGTGCGCGAGGCGGTCGGCAAAACGGGGTCAGGTCGTGCCTGACCCCCTCAGGAGCCAAGCCACCTGCGCCTGCTGCTCCACCACCGCGCACGTGTCCAGTGCCGCGCGCAGGGTCGCCCCGCAGCCCACCACCCCGTGCCGCGCCATGAGCACGGCGCGGCGGTCGCCCAGGGCGGCGAGCGCCGCCGCGGCCAGCTCGCCCCCGCCGGTGGGGGCGAACGGGGCCGTGCGCACCGGGCCGCCGGCGTAGTGCTCGATCTCCTCCGTGCCGGTGTCCAGGACGTCGCCGAGGAAGCTCCATGCCACCGCGTGCGGGCTGTGGGTGTGCACGATCGCGCCGACCTCGGGGCGGGCGCGGTAGATCGCGCAGTGCACGCGCCACTCGCTCGACGCCTCCCGGTCGCCGCCGGCCACGCGGCCGTCGAGGTCGATCCGCACGACGTCGGCCGGCTCCATCTCCTCGTATGGGAGCGAGGTGGGGGAGATCAGCACGGCGTCCCCGTCCCGCACGCTGGCGTTGCCGGTGGTGGCCACCGCCAGGCCGGAGCGCAGCATGGCGAGGCAGGTCTGGACGAGCTCAGCGCGCAGCGACACGGGCGATGGCCTCGGGGTAGGGCGGCCGGAGCACGCCGGCCTCGGTGACGATGACGGTGACGAGCTCGGCGGGCGTGACATCGAAGGCGAGGTTGGTGGCGTCGGCGAGAGTGGTGACCTCCGCCGGATCGCGCTCCTCGATCGGGATGCCGTCGCCGGACGCGGTGGCGGGGTCGATGGTGGACACCGGCGCGGCCACGCAGAACGGCACGCCGTGGCGATCGGCCAGGACGGCCAGCGGGTAGGTGCCGATCTTGTTGCCCACGTCGCCGTTGGCCGCGATGCGGTCGGCGCCCACCACGACCCGGTCCACCAGCCCGCGTGCCATCAGCGCGCCGGCGCTCGAGTCGGTGATCACCCGGTGGGGGATGCCCAGCCGGCCCAGCTCCCACGCGGTCAGGCGCGAGCCCTGGAGCAGCGGGCGCGTCTCGTCCACCCACACCTCGCGCACGCGGCCGGCATCCCAGGCGGCCCGGATCACGCCGAGGCCGGTGCCGTAGCCGGCCGTGGCCAGCGCGCCGGTGTTGCAGTGGGTGAGCACCCGCTCCTCGACTTCGCCGAAGAGCGCCGCGCCGTGGGCCGCCATGGCGCGGTCGGCCTCCTCCTGCTCGCGCGCGATCGCGTGGGCCTCGGCCAGCGGGTCGGCGGCGACCAGGCAGCGATCGAGCGCCCAGCGCAGGTTGACCGCCGTGGGGCGGGTGGAGGCCAGTAGCCCCGCGGCATGCTCGCGTTCGCGCGGGGGCGCCAGAGCCAGGCCGTAGGCGGCGGCCACTCCGATCGCGGGCGCGCCGCGCACCGCCAGGCGCCGGATGGCGTCAGCAACCTCCTCCGGCGTGGTGCAGCGCAGCCACGTCTCGTCGGCCGGCAGGCGGGTCTGGTCGAGCAGCTCGAGCGCGCCGCCCGCCCAGCGGATGGGCTGCACGCTCACTTCAGCTCGATCCACAGCGCCCGCGCCACTGCGCGGCGAGCCGCCCGGCTGTGTACCCGCCCTTGGCGGAGCCGGGCGGCCCGTGAAACCGCGCAGGTATCGAGAAGCCGGCCGTCAGCCGATCAGCCCGCTCTCGGAGAGGTACGCCTGGGCCACCGCCTCCGGCGTCTCCTTGTCGAGGTCCACGCGGGCGTTGAGCTCCTGCATGACCTCGTCGGTGAGCCCCTCCTGGATCTGCTGCACCAGCGCGGTGAGCTCCTCCTGGCCGGCCTCCTCCACGATCTGGTCGCGCATCACCAGCGTGGAGTTGTAGGGCGGGAACATGCCCTGGTCGTCCTCGAGCAGCACCTCGTTGTTGCGCTGGATCTGCGGGTCCGTGGTGAACACGATCGACACGTCGGCGCGCCCGTTCTCGAGCACCTCGTGGCGGAGGTCGATGGCCACCGGCACGAACTCCTCGAACTCGAGGCCGTAGACCTGCTGCAGCCCCAGCAGGCAGTCCAGCCGCTGGCGGCACTCCGGCGAGCCGTACAGGCTGAGGTTGCCCGCCTCGCCCTCGAGGTCGGAGATCGTCTCCAGCTCCAGCCGCTCCGCCGTCTCCTGCGTGACCGCCACCTCGTTCGAGCTGGTGAACGGCGTGGGCGGGAACGCGGTGAGGTCCATCTCCTCGAAGCCCTGGCGCGCCTGCTCGAAGGCGGCGGCGGGCTCGGTGGGAATGTCCTCCGACGCGACGTCGAAGAACGACAGCAGCGCCGTGCCGGTGTACTCGGGGTAGGCGTCGATGGAGCCGCCCTCCAGCGCGCGCAGCGCCGTGGCCTCGTCGCCGAGGTTCAGCTCCTTCTCCACGGTGAAGCCCGCGGCCTCGAAGCCCTGGGCGAAGACTTCGCCGAGGATCTTCTGCTCGGTGAAGTTCTTCGAGCCGATCGTGATCGACTGGCCCTCGAACGCCGGGTTGGCCTCGATCTGAGTTGCCGCGGCGGTGTCCGTGCCGCCGCCGTTGTCGGCCTGGCCGCCCTCGTCGTCGTCATCGCCGCAGGCCGCGAGGCCCGTTGCGAGTGCGAGCGCCAGAACGGCGAGGATGATGCGTAGCTGCTTCATGACGTTGCCCTTGCCCTCCTCGTGAGTGAAATGGGGAACCTATTGCGTCTGGCGGAGAGCTTCAGCCCGCGCGGCGTCACCGCCCGCTGGAGCGCGCCCAGCGAGACCTCGGTGAAGACGGCCAGCGCCGCCACCGCGATGGCCGCTCCGAGGCGCCCCGCATCCCCGTAGGTGGAGACGTTGATGATCGGGTCGCCGAGTGTCACGACGCCGGCGAGCGGGGCGATCGTGGCGGTGGCGATCACGTTCACCATCGAGGTCTTCACCCCGCCGAAGATCAGCGGGAGCGCCAGCGGCAGCTCCACCCGGCGCACGATCTCGCCGCCGGTCATGCCCATCCCCCGCGCCGCGTCCACCGTGTCGGGATCCACCTGCCGGACACCCACGTAGGTGTTCGTGAGGATGGGCGGGATCGCCAGCACCGCGAGCGCGACCATGACGTTCGCGAAGCCCACGCTGAGGTAGGCGATGAAGAAGGCGATGAGCGCCAGGCTGGGCACGGCCCGGCCCACGTTGGACACGCTGATCGCCAGGAAGCCGAAGCGCCCGGTGTGCCCGAGCACGAGCCCGAGCGGCACGGCGACCGCGGCCGCCAAGGCCAGTGCGGCGACGCTCAGCTGCACATGCGTCCACGTGAGCTCGGCGAACTGCGAGCCGCCCACCTCGCGGCCCTCGCGCGTCTCGCGGGTGTTGAAGATGAAGTCGACCGCGTCGCCGAACTCGCCCAGGAATGCCAGCGTGTCGATCACGTCGTCGCCCTAGCCCGGGCCCACGGCGTGGCGGCGCGCTGCGCCAGCAGGATCAGGCCGTCGAGCACGAAGGCCAGCAGCACCGCCGCCCCGCCGGCCACGGCCACGTTCGACTTGAAGTTGATGTCGGCGAAGATCTGCCCGCCGAGGCCGCCGGCCCCGGCGAAGAACGCGAGCGTGGCCAGACCGACCGTCGTGGTGGTGGCGATGCGCAGCCCGGCCATGATCTCCGGCAGCGCCAGCGGCAGCTCCACGCGCCACAGCAGCTGGCGGTCCGTGAGGCCCATCCCGCGCCCGGCGTCCTTCGTGTCGTCGGGGACGTTGTCGAGCCCCGCTATGACGTTGCGGAAGATGATCAGCAGCGAGTAGGCCACCAGCGCGACGATCGCCGTGGTCTTGCCACGACCGGTGAGCGGGAGCAGGAGGAAGAAGGCCGCGAGGCTGGGGACCGTGTAGAGGATCCCGGTGATCTGCGTGACCGGCGGGATGAGCCAGCGCCGCCGGTAGGAGAGCAGCGCGAGGGCGAAGGCGATGGCGAACCCGATCACGACCGAGACCACGGTCAGATATACGTGCTCGAAGAACGGGTCCACGTAGCGGTCGAGGTTGTCTCCGATCCAGCCCGGGCAGAAGCCGTTGTCGGCGATGCAGCTCGCGTCCTCGCCCGACCGCTCCTGGATCTGTACCTGTGCGATCACGCCGTGGTCTGCTCGGGCACCTGCTGCAGGCTGGAGCTGATGAGCTCGAGCGACAGCACGCCCACGGCCACGCCGCGCTCGTCCACCACCGGGCCGTACTGCGCCTCGGCCTGCAGCAGGTCGGCGAGGGCGTCGCGCACCACGTCGTCGCGCTCGACCACAGGCTCGGCGGGCGAGCGGCGGCCGTCGGTGGAGCGCCACTCGCGCGGCCGGCCCTCCGCGTCCACGAGCAGGGCGTACGGCACGTCGTAGCCGTCGCCGCTGGGCACCGGGTCGCCCTCGCGCACGATCGGAGCGCGCCAGAGGTCGATGTCGCGCACGCGCTGGAGCGCCAGGCGCTTGAGCGCGCGGTCGGCGCCCACGAAGTCCTCCACGAACTGGTCGGCCGGGAACATCAGGAGCTCGGCCGGCGTGGCGTACTGGGCGAGCACGCCGCCCTTCTTCATCACGGCGATGCGATCGCCCATCTTGATGGCCTCGTCGATGTCATGGGTCACGAACACGACGGTCTTCTGGATCTCGCGCTGCAGGCGCAGGAACTCGTTCTGCAGCCGCTCGCGGTTGATCGGGTCGATGGCGCCGAAGGGCTCGTCCATCAGCATCAGCGTGGGGTCGGCTGCCAGCGAGCGCGCCACGCCCACGCGCTGACGCTGACCGCCCGACAGCTGCGACGGGAAGCGGTCACGCGTCTCGGCCGCGTCGAGGTTCACGAGCCCGAGCAGCTCGTCCACCCGCTCGCGGATGCGCGCCTTGTCCCAGCCGAGCAGCTTGGGCACGGTGGCGATGTTGTCGGCGATCGAGAGGTGTGGGAAGAGGCCGACCTGCTGGATCGCGTAGCCGATCTCTCGCCGCAGCGCGGCCGGCTTGCGGTCCCTCACGCTGCGGTCGTCGAGTAGGATGTCGCCCTCGGTGATGTCGATCATGCGGTTGACCATCCGCATGGCGGTGGTCTTGCCGCAGCCCGACGGGCCCACCAGCACGCAGATCTCGCCCGCCGGCACCTCGAGGGTGAGCTCGTTCACCGCGGGCTCCGCCTGCCCCGGGTAGCGCTTGGTGGCGCCGCGAAACTGGAGGGTCGCTGCCGACCGGATCGGTCGATCCTACCCGCACAGCCCGGCGAGACCCGCGGCGCTAGAACACCGGCGTCTCGCGGTACGACCCCATCACGCGCTGGAGCGACTCGACGATCTCCCCCTCCGAGCAGTCGGCGCGGGCGCAGTGCAGCAGCGGGTCCATCAGGTTGGAGTTGCCCGCGGCGGCGTCGCGCAGCGCCTCCAGCGCCCGCTCCACCAGCTCGGGGTCCCGGCGCGCGCGCACCGCCGCCAGGCGCTGCATCTGCTTGTGCTCCAGCGCCGGCTCCACGAGGTGCAGCCTCGGCAGGGCGCCGTCGCCGTCCGCGAATCCGTTCACGCCCACCGTCACGCGTTCGCCCCGATCGATCTGGCGGGTCTGCTCGGCGGAGGCGTCGGCGATTTCGCGTTGGGGGTAGTTCTGTTTGATGGCTTCGACCATGC
>JBBDYQ010000008.1 GCA_040901445.1 Thermoleophilaceae bacterium
CCCCGGCCGCCGCCCGCAGAGGCGCCGGGGTGAGGGCCGCGGCCACGATCACGAGTTTGATCACACGCGCCGTCACACGGCGCGCTGATGGAGTCCGGGCATCGGTTTCACCACTACGAAGGAGCGACGCATGCCACTCATCAACGTCAAGGTCATCGACGGCGTCTTTACGCCCGAGCAGAAGACCCAGATCGCCGAGCGGCTCACCGACGCGATGGTCAGCGTCGAGGGCGAGAACATGCGCGGCGTCACCTGGTGCGTCATCGACGAGGTCAAGAGCGGCGACTGGGCGATCGGCGGGCAGTGCCTGACCACCGAGGCCGTGCACGCCCTGGCCGCCGGCCAGCCCGCCTGAGTCGGCAGAGCGGCCGGCCGGCGAGGGGCATTCCGGGCGGCCGCTCCCGGCAACCATCGGGACGACCGTCCGTGTCCTCCGTCGGCGTCGCCCTGGCGTCGCGGCCTCCCGGCCGGGAGGCGTTGCGGCTGGCCGGCTCTATCGCGTGCGCATGCAAAGAACCCCGTCCTAGCGACTCTCAGCCGAACCTACCCAGTGCGGGAGCAAGTACAACCGCTCGCAGCCGGCGCCGGACCCCGCCGAGAGGAAACCCCTGGGGGGGCCGTTTTCGGACGACGGGCTTCGAACCCGCGACCTTCGGCTTGGGAACGGCTCTTGGAGCGGCGGATTTCGCTCCGTTAGCTGACTCTAGCGGCTGATTATGGCGGCTTCGTTCTGACGATTCGGGGACACGGCACGGGACATGAGCGCGCGGCTCATCGTCAGGTCAGGGCGGAGGCGCCGTTTCGGCGTCGCCGGGCTGCACGAGGCCGACCTCGTAGGCGAAGATGACGGCCTGGACGCGGTCACGCAGCGCGAGCTTCGTCAGCACGTTGCGCACGTGCGTCTTGGCGGTGGCGCCGCTGACGACCAGCTCCGCTGCGATTTCTGCGTTCGCGAGCCCCCTCGCGAGCAGCTTCAGGACCTCCCGCTCTCGGGTGGTGAGCGTCGCGAGGGCCGTTGACGACTCGTCGCGACGGGCGGGGAGCTGCGCGAATCTCTCCACCACCCGGCGGGTCACCGACGGGGCCAATACGGCTTCGCCCTCGGCGATCACATGGATCGCCGCTATGAGCTGCTCCGGGGAGGCGTCCTTGAGCAGAAAGCCGCTCGCTCCCACCTGAAGCCCCTCGTAGACGTACTCGTCGAGGTCGAAGGTCGTGAGGATGAGGACACGGGCCTCGGATCCGCCTTCGATGAGCCGGCGGGTCGCCTCGAGCCCGTCGACATTCGGCATGCGGATGTCCATCAGCGCGACATCGGGCTTGAAGCGCCGAACCGCCGCCACCGCCTGCTCCCCGTCTGCCGCCTCGCCCACCACTTCGATGTCCGGCTCGTCATTCAGCAGCGAGCGGAACCCGGCACGGACCATGCTCTGGTCGTCGGCTATGACGACGCGGATGGTCATCCGGCCGCGACGGGCAGCGTGGCTTGCACAGTGAAACCGCCCTCCCGCCCCGGGCCGGCATCCAGAGACCCGCCGTACAGGGCAACACGTTCACGCATTCCTACGAGGCCGTGGCCATCTACCGGGGCAGTATCGCTCGGGCCGCGTCCGTCGTCTGTGATCTCCAACTCCAAGCCGCGCCGCGTGTGACGCACGACCACTGCAGCACGTCCGGCGTGCGCGTGCTTGAGCACGTTCGTCAGCGCCTCCTGCACGATCCGGTAGGCGGCCAGGTCGACGCCCGGCGGAAGCACCCTCGGCTCGCCCTGCACGACGAGCTCTACGGGCAGGCCCGCCGCGCGGACCTGCCCGACGAGCCGTTCCAGCTGCCCCATGCCGGGCTGAGGAGCGAGGGAGTGACCGTCATCGTCCGAGCGCAGCAACCCGAGTAGGCGTCGCATCTCGGCGAGCGCCTCGCGGGCGGTGCGCTCGACCGCCGACAACTCCTCGGCGTCGCTCGGTCGCTCGCGGGTGAGCCGCCGGCGCATCGAGCCCGTCTGCACGGCGATCACGCTCACGGAATGGGCCACCACGTCGTGTAGCTCCCGGGCGATGCGGGCGCGCTCCTCCTCGACCGCTGCACGCGCGCGCTCGTCACGTTCGCGCTCGAGCCGATCCGCCCGCTGCTCGAGCTCGCCGGTGCGCAACGACCGCTCGCGAAGCGCCACGGATCCCGCCCAGACGACACCGAGGATCCCGCCCAAGAAGATGAAGTCGCCTGCCGCGGGCGTCTCGCCGGAGCCGGACGACACCAGATTCTCGAAGACCAGCAGGACCGCCAGCAGCAAGAGCCCCATCCCCAGCCCCACGATCGCCCGCCGCCGCTCGCAGTACGCCCCCACCGCGTTGAAGGCCAGGATCAGGGCAACCATGATGTACAGGGAGTCGAGCTCCTGGCCGGCGGCGCGCATCGCGAACAGGGGCGCGAAGATCGCAGCCAGCACGGGAAGGGGAGCGAGCCGGCGCCAGACGAGCGGTGCAGTCATCGCGACCGCCGCCGCCGCGTAGGCCGGCATCGGGTCGTACGCCTGCGTCGACCAGGTCTCGGCCTGGGCGAGCAACGCGACCGCCGCGGCGATCAACAGATCGGCGCGCCCCGGGCGGAGGAGAGCGGCAGAAGCGGGGGCAAGCTGCATGGCGCGACAACGGTAGCCCCGCGACGGCGACCGCGCCTCGCCTAACCGGACGATCCGGCCCGGCCCAGATCTACCTCTCCCGGACGAGGCGCAGATCGTCCGCCCGCCCGACGACGAACGGTCCGCTCTCACGCAGGGTTCGGCGAGTGACCCGAACCAGGAGGAACGAAACCATGCTGCGCCTACCCATCGTCCTTGCCGCGCTCATAGCGCTGCTGGGACTTGCCGCCTGCGGCGGCGACGACAACGGCGAGACGACCAGCCGGGCTGATGCTGCCGCCACCCCGGATGTCGGCCGCTACTGCCAGCTCGTGAAGGAGCTCGACGCGAGGGGCGAGGAGCACTTCGCGAGCCTCGGCGAGGATGCGTCAGCCGAGGACTTCGAGGCGGCGGAACGCGGGTTCGTCGAGCGCTACGAGGCCGAGCTCGACGAGCTGCAGCGGGTCGCCCCGACGGAGATCAAGGCCGACGCGGAGAAGCTCCTCGCCGCGATGCGGCAGCGCGCCGGGCTGACGACCACGACCGAAGTCGACGAGGCCGAGGCGGCCGCAGCCGAGGAGCGAATCCAGGTTTTCGAGAAGCGCGAGTGCGACTGATGGAGCCCTCGGGAGTCGTCAGGCCTGCGAAGCGGATGACGGGCTTCGAACCCGCGACCTTCGGCTTGGGAACGGCTCTGAGAGCGGCGGATTTCGCTCTGTTAGCGGAATCTAGCGGCTGGTTCGGCTGGTTGCGAGGGGTTGGTTCTGGTGGGTCGGGGACGCGGTTCGGGACACGGCGTCACTTCCTGAGGTTCGCGCCGGTCAACCGCCTAAGGTTGGGCATGGACTCCGTCGTCCAACATTGATGACGTAAGGTTGGGTAAACGCCTGAGGAACCCCCACTTATGGACTATGTCGAGATAGAGCGCACCTGGGAGCCGACCACTGGGCTCGGGGGACGGCGTGCACGCAAGCCCGGACGCTACCTCGCTTACGTGCCAACCGAGATCGCGGATCGTGACTGGAACCTCGACAGCGCGACGGCGGAGGCACTCGGTGAGGCCGAGCGGCGGTGCCGCGAGCTGGAGGCCCATGCCGGTGCAGTCGGTCTGGACACCGTTGCCCGCCAGCTCCTTCGTTCCGAAGCGGTCGCCTCGTCGAAAATCGAGGGCCTCGTCCTGTCGCACCGGCGTCTCGCGAAGGCGTCCGCGGTTCCGGCGAGCGACGTCAACGCGCAGTCCGTCCTCGGCAACGTCGCAGCGATCGAAGCGGCGTACGACTTCGCTCGATCAGATGGGACCTTCTCGCTCGAGGGTCTGCGACGGATCCACGCGCGGTTGTTCCAGGGCACCCCGGATGAACGGCTGGGCGGCGTGATCCGCCAGCTGCAGAACTGGATCGGCGGAGATGCGACATCGCCGCTCAACGCGGACTTCGTCCCTCCACCAGAAGGGGACGTCGAGCGGCTCCTCGCGGACCTGGCCGCGTTCTGCGACCGCACCGACATGCCCGCCGTCCTTCAGGCGGCGATTGCGCACGCGCAGTACGAAACGATTCACCCGTTCATGGACGGAAACGGCCGCGCGGGCCGGGCCCTCATCGGCATGGTCCTGATCCGCCGCCGCGTCTCCGACCACGTGCTGCCACCGGTCAGCCTCGTGCTCGCCGGCAACACCGACGCGTATGTGCAAGGGCTCACGTCGTACCGCTACGGCGACGAGCGTGACTGGTTCGACCTGTTCGCCGGGGTGACCGCCCGCGCGGCCGACGTCTCCGAGCTCCTGGCGAAGCGCGTCGTCGAGTTACAAGGGCAATGGCTGGAGGGTGCGGGGAGGCCGCGAGCGGGCTCGGCCCCGCGGAAGCTCATCGACGCGCTGCCTACGCACCCTGTACTCACGCTCAGGACCACCAAGGTCATCACAGGGTTGAGCGATGAGGCATGCCGGCGTGCCTTGAACCGGCTGGAGACAGCCGGCGTCCTAAACGAGACGACAGCCGGCAAGCGCAACCGCGTCTGGGAGAGCGTCGGCCTGTTCGAGCTTCTAGACCAGGTCGAGCGCGAAGCCGGCGATCTGCGAAGGTCCCCGGCGCCGACGCGGTAGGCGGCCGACCTATCTGGGACATATCCGCCGTCCCAGAGGGCGCGACCAAACCGGAATCCCGGCAACACCAGGGGATTCTCGAAGCGGACGACGGGCTTCGAACCCGCGACCTTCGGCTTGGGAAGCCGACGCTCTACCAACTGAGCTACGTCCGCGTGGCGGGCGCCGGGCCCGCGCGCAACGCGATGGTAGCGGCAGGCCGGGGGCGGGTCAGGTCTACCCTTGGCCGGTCTCATGAAGCGGCTGCTCACCCTCCTCCTGGCCGCGGCGGCGCTGCTCGCGCTGCCGGCGGCTGCGCTTGCGCAGTGCCCCAAGACCACGCTCGGCGACGTCGAGGACGAGGTGATGTGCCCGCAGTGCGGGATCCCGCTCGAGCTGGCCACGGAGGCGCCCCAGGCGCAGGCCGAGCGGCGCTTCATCGAGGAGCAGGTGGCCGCCTGCCGGTCGAAGGAGGAGATCAAGGACGCGCTCGTGGCGCAGTTCGGGCCGAGCGTCCTCGCCCTCCCCGAGGACGACGGCTTCAACCTCGCCGTGTATCTGGTCCCGATCCTCGTGGTGCTCTTCGCGTCGGGAGCGATCGCCCTCGCGGTGACCCGCTGGCGCCGCGCCCGGCCAGAGGAAGCAGGTGCGGCGCAACCGGCAGGACCTGACACCGGTGTGGCGGACCCCGAGGACCAGGCCCGGCTCGAGGCCGACATGAAGAAGTCCGGCATCTGAGGACGGCGGCGTGGACGGCGGCGTCGACACCACGGTCATCGCCGCGTTCGCGGTGGGCTTCGTCTCCTTCATCTCCCCCTGCGTGCTGCCGCTCGTGCCCGGCTACCTGAGCGCGATCTCCGGAGTGTCCTTCGCGGACCTCCAGGAGGGGAAGGGCCGCGACAAGGTGCTGGGGCCGGCGGTTCTCTTCTGCCTCTCCTTCACCGTCATGTTCATGGCGCTGGGCATGACCGCCACGAGCCTCGGCAGCGCCCTCCAGGACAACCGGCGCCTCCTGCAGCAGATCGCGGGCGTGGTGATCATCGCGATGGGCGTGCTCTTCATCGCCACCCTGTTCGTGAGCCGCCTCAACAGGGAGTGGCGCCCCGAGCAGCTGCTGCGGCGCGCGCACACCGGGGGGCCGGTGGTGGCCGGCCTGGCGTTCGCCATCGCCTGGCTGCCGTGCACGGGTCCCACGCTGGGCGCCATCCTGACGGCGGCCAGCACGGAGTCGCAGATCTCGGAGGGCGCCGTGCTGCTGGCCTTCTACGCACTCGGCCTCGCGGTACCGTTCATCCTCAGCGCGGTCGCGTTCTCGTCCGTCACTGGCGTGTTCCGGTTCTTTCGCGACCACTTCGCCGCGATCACGGTCGTCTCGGGAGTCATCCTCATCGCCATGGGCGTGCTGCTGTACACCAACGAGCTCACCCGCCTCAACTCCGAGGCGCTGTCGCTGATGGAGGACCTCGGGATCAACTTCTTCAGCGAGATCTAGTGCCGCTCCCCCTGGCCCAGTCGGAAGCCCAGTTCGAGGACGCCTGCGGCGAGGACCCGGGCTGGTTCTGCGAGCGCGTGCTCGACTGGACCGGCAACACCGACGTGGCAGACGTCGCGGACGCGCTCATCGGCAAGCCGCTCACGATCCTCCTGATCCTCTTGGTGGCAGCGATCGTGAACCGGCTCATGCGCCGGGCGATCAAGCGGGGCCTGCGCAGGCTGAGCCAGGGCGGCGTGCAGGAGCGCTTCGACGCGGTGCGGCGCCGCACGCCGTCGGCGCTGCTGGAGACCGAGCAACTGAGCTTCCGTTCCACCCAGCGCGTGGAGGCGCTGGCCATGGTGCTGCGCAGCGTCGCCAGCTTCGTGATCTGGACGATCGCCGCCTTCATGATCCTCGGCGAGCTCGGCGTGGAGCTCGGGCCGCTGATCGCGGGCGCGGGCATCATCGGCGTGGCGCTGGGCTTCGGCTCGCAGTCGCTCGTGCGCGACTTCCTCTCCGGCATCTTCATCCTGATCGAGGACCAGTTCGGGGTGGGCGACATCGTGGACGTGGGCGAGGCCAGCGGCGTGGTCGAGGCCGTGAGCCTGCGCACGACGCGGCTGCGCGCGGTGGACGGGACGGTCTGGCACGTGCCCAACGGCGAGATTCGCCGCGTGGGCAACATGTCGCAGCATTGGGCGCGCGCTCTGCTCGACATCGAGGTGGCCTACTCGACCGACGTCGAGCACGCCAAGGACGTGATCAAGCGGGCGGCCGACGCTGTCTGGAAGGAGCACTCGGAGGTGCTCGAGGAGCCGGAGGTGTGGGGTGTGGAGAACCTCGGGCCCTCCGGCGTGGTCATCCGCCTGGTGGTCAAGACCCGCCCGTCCGAGCAGTGGGACGTGAGCCGCAACCTGCGCCAGCGGATCAAGGCCGCCTTCGACGAGGAGGGGATCGAGATCCCGTTCCCGCAGCAGACCGTGTGGAATCGTGACGCCGACGCGGCACGCGGCGAGGAAGCGGAGCGCGACCCCGAGCAGCGCGCTTGAGCGCGCTCGACACCAGCGACCTGCGCAAGCGCTACGGGCGCACCGTCGCGCTCGACGGGGTGTCGGTGCGCGTGGAGGAGGGCGAGCTCGTGGGCCTGCTCGGCCCCAACGGCGCGGGCAAGTCCACGCTCGTGAAGATCGCCTGCGGGCTGGTGCGCGCCAGCGGCGGCGCGGCGCGGGTGTGCGGCGCGCCGGCGGGCTCGCTGGAGGCCCGGCGCGCGATGGGCTACCTGGCCGAGATGTTCCGCTTCCCCGAGTGGCTGAGCGCGGACGAGCTGCTGGCGCTGCATCAACGCCTCGCGGGCTCCGACGGCGGCGCGGGAGAGCGTAACGAGCTGCTCGCGCTGGTCGGCCTGGCGGATGCCGCTCGCACGCGCGTGGGCGCGATGTCGAAGGGCATGCAGCAGCGCCTGGGCATCGCGCAGGCGCTGGTGGGCTCCCCGCGGCTGCTGTTCCTCGACGAGCCCACGAGCGCGCTCGACCCTGTGGGCCGCCGCATCGTGCGCGACATGCTGCGCGAGCTGAGCTCCCGCAACACCGCCGTGCTGCTCAACTCGCACCTGCTGAGCGAGATCGAGCTGGTGTGCGACCGCGTGGTGATCCTCGACGGCGGCCGCGTGGTGACCGAGGGCACCCCCGCCGAGCTGTCACGCCCGCGCGGCGTGGAAATCGAGACGGCCGCCGGCGTGCGCCGCTACGACGCCGCGGGCCGCGACGAGGTGCCCGGCATCGTGGCCGAGCTGGTGGCCGCCGGTGAGGAGATCTACGGCGTGCGCACGCTGGCCTCCACGCTCGAGGACGTCTACCTGGAGGCCGTGGACGGGAGGCCGGACTGAATCCCGGCATGCGCACCATCGCGGCCTACGCGCTGCGCGAGAGCCTGCGCCGTCGGGTCTTCCTCGTCGTGGTCGTGCTCACCGCGGTCTTCCTCGCGCTCTACGGCCTGGGCGTGCGCGTGGCCTTCGACCAGACGGGCCTGCTCGACGACTCCGTGCCCCTCGACGACCAGGCCATCACCGGCGGCACCCTGCTCGGCCTGGCCATGTTCGCCACGCTCTTCCTGGGCACGGTGCTGGCCGTCTTCCTCACCTTCGGGACGGTGTCCGGCGACGCCGAGCGCGGGCTGCTCCAGACGCTGGTGGTGCGGCCCGTCGGCCGCCCCAGCCTGCTGCTCGCGCGCTACCTCGCCGCCGCCGCCGTGGCCGGCGGCTACGCGCTGGCGGTCTACCTGGCCGCCGTGGGGCTGACGGGCGCCGCCGGCGGCTGGTGGCCCGACCGCATCCTCGCCCCCGGCCTGCTCCTGGCCGGCGGCGTGGCGGTGGTTGCCGCGCTGTCGCTGCTGGCCTCCGTGTATCTCTCCACCACCGCGAGCGGCATCGCGGTGTTCATGGCGTTCGGCGCCGGGCTCACCGGCGGGCTGCTTCACCAGGTCGGCGACGCCCTGGACGTGGACTCGCTCGAGAACGTGGGCCGCATCGCCTCGCTGGCGCTGCCGTTCGAGGCACTCTACCAGTGGGGGCTCCAGCTGCTCACCGCCGACACCGGGGGGTTCACGAGCGTGGTGATCAACCTCGGCCCGTTCGGCGGCGCGCAGGACGGCGGCCCGGGGCTGGTGGCGTGGTCGCTGGGCTACGTGGCGCTGGCGGGCGCGCTGGCGCTGCTGGGCTTCATGCGGCGCGACCTGTAGCCGGTCTGCCGAACGCGCGAAGCGGTAGACTCGGCGCGACGGCTTGCAGTGGCCCCGGCGCGACGGCCTGAAGTGGCCCCAGCTCGCGTCGGTTGATCTGCTGTTGTGATGTTGTCTGATGTTGGTGTGGTGGTGCGGTGCGCCCGTCGTCGCGGAGCCTGAGGCCGTAGGCCGAGGGCGAGGCGGCGAGGGGCGCGGGCGCGTTCATGTGGTGGGGGGTCGGCGTCGCTTCTTCGCCGTTTGGGTGAGGCCGTGGCGGAAGCGCCAGGACTCGTTGCCGGTGTCGATGATGTGGGCGCGGTGGGTGAGGCGGTCGACGACGGCCTTGGCGAGGCGGGGGTCGGGGAAGACCTTGGTCCACTCGCCGAAGGGCAGGTTGGTGGTGACGATCAGCGAGCCGCGTTCGTGGCGCTCGGAGAGGACTTGGAAGACGAGCTCGGCGGCGCCGTCGGGGAGCGCGAGGTAGCCGAGCTCGTCGAGCACGACGAGCTCGGTGCGGGCGTAGCGGCCGACCACTCTGGCCAGCTCGCGGCGGCCCTCGGCCTCTTGGAGCTCGTTCGCGAGCGCGGCGAGCGTGGTGAAGCGGACGCGGCGGCCCTGGTGGCAGGCGCAGACGGCGAGCGCGGTGGCGAGCATCGTCTTGCCGGTGCCGGAGTCGCCGATGAAGATGATGCTCTCGCGGTCGTCGATCCAGGAGCCCTCGGCGAGCGCGGCGAGCGTGGCCTGGGGGACCTTCGGGTTGTCGGCGAAGCGGAAGTCCTCGAGGCGCTTGATCTGCGGGAAGCGCGCGTCGATCAGGCGGCGCTCGCGGCGCTCGGCGCGCTCGGCCATCTCGGCCTCCAAGAGCGCGGCGAGGTAGGCGACCGGCGTCTGCTGCTCGCGCGTCGCCTCGGCGGCGAGCTGGCGGAAGCGGCGGCGGACGGTCGGGAGCTTGAGCTCGACCGCGTGCGCGTCGATCAACGCCTCCAGCGCCGCGGTCTTCGCGTTCTTGGGCGTGGTGGTCATCGGGATCCTCCGAGCAGCTGGTCGTAGTCGGTCAGGTCGGGCGCCGGCCGCCCGTGGGCGGCGAGGCGCGGCTGCAGATCGCTCAGCGGCGCCGGGGCGGTCTGCGCCGTCTTCGCGCGGCGGGCCAGCACCGCGACGGCGCGGCCGTCATGAGCGCCGGCCGCCAGCGCGCCGCGGACCGCCAGCGCGACGCGGTCGGGCCCGTGGTCGCGGCAGAGCATCAAGACGTCGACCATCTGCCTGGCCGCCTCCGAGCGCCCATAGCGTCCAGTGAGCGCCGCCCACAGCTCGTCGAACGCCTGCGGCCAGGCGCCGCGCTCGCGCTCTTGGGCCAGCGGCAGCGAGTGCTCGAGGTCGCCGGGCTTGCGCTGAAGCAGCTCGAGGTAGTGATCGAGCTGCGCGCTGGTGCCGAAGCGCCCATGCAGCCGCTCGTGGCGCGCGACCATCTGGCCGCCGTGGCTGATCGTGATCTCACGCGCGCCGACCCTCGCGCCGACGCGCAGCCCGGCCAGCGCGACCGGCACCGAGTAGCGGTTCTGGCGGACCGTGACCAGCGACTTCGCATCAACGCGCGGAGTCGCCGTCTCTGAGGCGTCGAACGGCTCGCCGGGCAGCGCCCGCAGCAGCGGCCGCTCGCGCGTCCACGCCTCGCCGACCGTCTCGGTCCGCCCGACGATCCGCCGACCCAAGTCTGCTTCGCAGCCGGCGAGGATCATCGCGTTGAGCTCCGCGAGGCTCGCGACCGCCGGGACGGGGACCAAGTGGTTGCGCCGGAAGCGGCCGACCTCGCCCTCGACGCCGCCCTTCTCGTGCGCGCCCTGGATGCCCGGCGTCGTGAACTCAGAGGCGAACAGGTAGTGCGAGCGCAACGCGACGAAGCGGTCGGTCTCCACCCGCCGGCGGCCCTTGAGGACCGTCTTGACCGCCGAAGTCAGGTTGTCGAAGCGGACACGCTCGAACGTCCCGCCGAACCAGTCGAACGCCTCGACATGCAACTCGAGGAACGCCTGCTGCGTCTGCACCAGCGACGCCTGACAGAACGCCGCGCCCGAGAACGAGGCGCGCATGAAGAACAAGTGGACCCGCGTGCGCACCCCCGCCAGATCCACCTGCGCCTCACCCCAGTCGACCTCGGCCCCGATGCCCGGCGCGTGCGCCTGCGGGACGGACACCTCCGCGACCGCCCAGCCCAGCTGGCGCTTGCGCTGACGCACGTAATCCCGCACCGTCGTCTCCGCGACCTCAGCGCCGTGCTCGTCGACCAGCCGCCCAGATCCGCTTGGCCGTGTGGCGCTGCTTGCGCGGCGCCTCCCGATCCCCCTCAAGCCACGCGTCGATCAGCGGCCGATACGCACCCAGCTTCGGCGCCGGCCTGCTCGCCGGCGAGCGCTTGGCCGGCGGCACCGCCGAAGCCAACGCCCGCCTGACCGCCCGCCGATGCACCCCATGGCGCTCCGCCAACGCCCGGATCGAGAGCCCCTCCCGATCGCGATCCCTCCTGATCTGCTCGAACAGCTCCACCCTGGATCCCATCCCCTCCGGCGCCTCCCGCTCGAGCTCGACAAAGCTCGAACCGTCGGCCGCCCATCGGACGGAGGTGGGGCCAGTTGAAGCCGTCGCAGTGGGGCCACTTCAGCCCGTCGCGCCCAACTGTGGCCGCATGAGCTCTTTTCACGCCGTCGCCCGCGCCCAACCGAACGATCCCACACGAGGTCGCGCCCGATCAAGCGCCCTTGACTTTCATCCGTCGCGCGAAGCAGCCGGCGGGTGGCGCAAGAGCGGTCCTAGCACTTCTTGTCGAATCCCAGCGTTCGGTGCAGGCTGGAAGGGCGGCCTTTGACCTCGCGGTCGTGAAGCCAGGCTAGAAGCGAACCCGCGTTCGGGTTCGAGTTAGGACCCATCGGGGACCTTCATGCTTGCCTGCGTACGCGCGATCTACCTGGTTGAGCTCTTGCCTGCTGCCGGCCCTCGAACCAGGCGCGGACCGCCTCTTCGTTTCCCCCCGCCATCGCAGCAAGTATCACCGCAGCAGGGGCGGCGCCGGTGCCGACGCACCCGACCGGCAGGGCACCATCTGGGCGGATACCGAGCGAGACCCGGCAGTCGGTGAGTAGGGAGGTCCGGCAGCGTTCGCGTGGCTGCTGCGCGATTACCCCGGTAATCGGCCCTCGTCCGCAACTACACCGGCTTCCGCGATTCAGCGCACGACGGGCTGATTCGCTTTCACTATTCATCTCGCACGACCGGCTGATCCAACAAGGCGGCCTTCATCTCGGTCGGCGAAACCGTCGTGCCACTGCCGCCGCCGCCGGTCTAGCCTCTGCGCAAGCCCGCGGGAGGCGATGCCCGCAAGCCGAGACTTGTTCGTCGGGGCCGCGGCCCGGGTTGCTCGGAGATCGCGAGTCCCGCTCTTTCACATCTCCTCGGAGCTCGTGTCGGCGATGCGCGCGTGCCAGCCAGGGCCCGACATCGCCTCTCCGCGCAGCATCCGATCGACCGCCTCGAGCACGATTCGCCCGAGGTTCGCATACGTCTCCTCGCCCTCGGCCGCGCTTGCGTCGGCCGGGAAGCCGATATACGCGCGGTCCGCGCCGATGTCGTCGATGCTCGTCTGCCCCGTCCGGATCTTTTCGATCAGGTCGATCGGAAGCGGCGGCAGACTGCGCCGCACCTCTTCGTCGACGAGGGTTGGATCCGTCGCGAGCATCAGCGACGTCTCGTACCGGCCCGCGTGGAGGTCGTTCTTCCGATAAGCCTGTGGAACCTGCGCCCGCCGTTCGCGCGCGGGATGCGTAACGTCCATGTAGTGGAGCGAGAACGGGTCGGGAGCGTCCGCGATCGCGCCGTAGATCGCGGCGACGTGCTCAGGCTGATGATTGTTGTTCACGACCATGAGGTGACGAATCCCCTGTCGCATCAGCTCGGTGACGATGTCGAGGAGAACCTCCTTCATGAGGCCCCTGCCGATGCCGAGACCGCCCGGCAGCTCGTTGAAGTAGGTCGTGGCGCCGATCGGGATCGGCGGCAGCGTCAACGCGCTGACTTCGCGATTGGCCAGCGCGGCACATGCGTCTCTGCATATCCGAAGCGAGAACAAGAGGTCCGTGCCGGTCGGAAGATGCGGACCGTGAGGCATCAGCGCGCCAAGCGGCAGGAATAGAGCTGCCTTTCGTTCGCGCTCGAGCTCGATAAACTCTGCGATTGCGGGGTACGGGAGCAGTTCGAAGCGATAGTCGATCGCCTCGAGGTCGTATCCGATCAGCATCGCTAGGTCACCTTTCGTCTGCGGCGTCGGCCTCTGCGCGCACCCGGCGCCGGTCAACCTTGCCCTGCCCGGTCGCCGGCAGCTCGGCCATTACGTATACCTGCTGCGGATACTTGTACGGAGCAAGTTCCGCCTTCGCGAATCGACGCAGCTCGTCCGCGAGATCGTCGGACCTGCGCGACGACGCTGGCGCCGCGACGACATACGCGACGATCTCCCGCAGCCCGTCTTCGTGCTCGTGCGCGAAGACCGCGCACTCCGCGACGTCGGGGTGACCCTCGAGACAGCCCTGGACCTCGTGGGGAGAGACGAATCGACCCGCGACCTTCACGAGGTCGTCTGCGCGGCCGCAGAACCAGAAATTCCCGTCCTCGTCCTCCCGGAAGAGGTCGCTCGTCCGTATCCAGCCGTCGCCGACGAACGTCGCGCGGCTGGCGTCGTAGTTCTTCCAGTAGAGCAGTCCGGACCCCTCGCTGCAGATTCGCAGCAAGCCGATCTCGCCGGGCGCGACGTCCCGCCCGGTCCCGGAATCCACGAGTCGCGTCTTGACACCGACGTTCGGCCGTACGCTCCCGGGCGCCTGTGCACCTCCGACGTTCCCAAAGAGCACTACGCCGCCGGTCTCGGTCGACCCGAGCAGGTTCAACACTTCGACGCCGAACCTCTCGACCCAGCGGACATGGAGCTCGGCCGAGAGGTGCTCCCCCGACGACGTGCAGATGCGCAGCGACGAGAGGTCCTCGTCCCCGACCTCGTCGAGCATCCGCCGCATCATGGTCGGGACATTGACGAGCACGCTGGGCCGGTAGCGCGTCGTCAAGTCCAGGATCCTCCGTACACTCGGCCGTTCGGGATAGAGGACGACCGAGGCGCCGACGCGGAACGCAAGCACCACGCCCCATAGGCGGGCATAGCCGAAGAACAGCTTCGGGACGGGAAGGATGACATCGCTCGCCGTGTAGTTCGCGAAGCGCTGCAGGCTGTCGAAGGCGGCGACGGCGGTCCCGTGTCGGTGCGGCACGATCTTCGGCGCGCCGGTCGTCCCGGCGGAGAACAACAGGTACGCGAAGTCGTCCCTGGTCGTGGGCCAGGGCGACGCCGTCGCGCTGCTCTGCTCGAGGAGGTCGTTGTACGAGTGCTCCCGACCGCGGAGCCGTGAACGCTGGGCGTCCAGAACGAGGATCGCGCTCGGGTACTCGAGACCCTCGGCTGCGGTCCGAATCTTCTCGACGGTATCGTCGTCGGCGACGACGACCTTCGGCCGCAGCGTTACCAGCAGGTCCCTGACCTCGCGCGCGCCGATGTACGTATACGCCTCGGAGGTGATCGCACCCTTCTTCACCGTTGCGAACCAGGTGGCGATGAAGTGAGGAGAGTCGCGGAGGAACATGAACACGCGATCCTCCGGCCGCACGCCCGCCTCCTCGAGGACGTTCGCGGCGCGGTTGACGAGGCCGACGAGACGCTCGAACGTGTAGACCTCGTCGCCGTAGCGGATCGCTATCGCGCCGCCGCGGCCCGCAAGGACGTTCTGCTCGAGGAAGTACTCACTGATATTAAGGGGAGCACGGGGCTCAGGGAACTCCGACAGCAGGGATGGCGCCGCCGTCACGCACGTCCCCCGCGGTCCGCGGGCAGCGACCAGCGCACGATCCGGTCATGCAGCACCGGGTCGTCGACGCGGGCGACCTCGACGTCGAGCGAGGTTGCGCACGAGGGGCAGAAGAACTCCCGCAGCTCGTACTCGCTGCTCTGGACGGACGGCGGGCCGACAACCGTCACCGGCGCCTTCCGCAGAGCAGCGTGTTCCTTCCACGCCTCGGACCCGCGACAGATCTCGTCGCCGCACCACGTGCACTCGACGACTGCGTCGTTCGCGCCGTCCGCCAGCTGCAGGTACTCACTGATCCTGCGGTCGCTCCGCGGCACGTCGGCCCGGAAGCCGGCCGCGTAGCGCGGCTCCCGGCCTAGACGCTCAGTGCGGAGCGTTAGCCGCCGCGCCTGCGTGGCTGCCGCATCGACACCGCCCGCGTCCGCGATGACGACTCCGTAGACAGCCTCTGCCGCCTCGGGGCTGACGAGCCCGGAGCGAACGTCGTCACAGACGAGCTGCGGGTTTCGATCGAGCGGGTCGCCGTAGCCCCCGCCGCCGTCGGCACGGAGGTAGAGCACGTCTTCGGCTCGCACGGTCACCGACTGCGCGCGAACATCCTCCACGCCGGGCGTCTCGCCAGGCGGCCGGTCGAGAGCGGCATCCCTGCCGTCGCGGAAAAGCCGGTGCGCGGTCGTCGCGCCCGGATATCCGCCGCAGACGCCGCTGGCGGCCGGGAAGGCCTCGCCGCTTCCTGGCGTGACCACCGCCGTGACGCTGTCCGTCCCGCCGCCCTGCGGGACGACCGCGTACTCGTGAGCATGCCCGCCGCGATACATCCCCGCGCCAGCGGAGTCAGGGACCACTCGCCGGTAGAGGAACAGCTTCGGGAACGCCTGCTCCTCGAATTCGACGTTCGACATCTTCTGCGCGACGTTGACGATGTGCCCGCCCGGTCCCGAGCCATCCGCGAATGCCCGCGCGCCCTCGGGCATGCCGAACACATCGCCGCCTACCTGCGCTACATACTCGCCGTGTCGGTCGATGCCGCCGAGGATGCTGAGGACTACCGAGCCCATCCAGCAGCCCACGGCGCGCTCGTGGTAGCTCGACGCCGCAAGCATCTTCGAGAGGACGGCGTTCGACAGGATGTTCACCGCGTGGATGGTCGAGACCGTGTTGAGCGACAACGGCGCCGGCCGGGCCCCATTCAGGAGCGTTCCCTCCGGCGCGATGACGTCGATGCAGCGTGCGATGCCCTCGTTCCACGTGAGGTCCCAGGCGAGGAGCGGGAAGACCGGCGCAAGCGCTGCACCCTTCGTCGCCCAGTACTGGCAGTTGATCGGGAAGTCGGCCTGAGGATCGGTGCCCGTGAAATCGTAGGTCAGCGCGTCGGCCTCTTTTGTTGCCGCCAGTTCTAGCCGGTAGCTCCTGCCCGCGAGGTCGAGGTGCCGCCGTGCGGTCCAGACCCCGTCGGGCAGCTCGCGAAGCCGCGCCCGCAGGCGGTCCTCCGACTGTTCGATTAGCCGCGCGGCGACCTCGTCGACGGTGTCGGGCCCGTACTCCCCATAGATGCCCTGCATCCGCTCTTTCACGACGTGGTTTGCGGACATCTGCGACTTCAGATCCAGCCCCGTCATGCCGGGATCACGAATCATGTTGAGAAATGTCTCGAACACGTCGCGCCTCAGCTTCCCGGCTTCGACGATCTTCAGGCCCTTCGTGCTGAACCCTTCCTGGTAGCACTCCCGCGCACTCGGGCAGAGACCGCCGACTTCCATGCCACCGACATCTGTCACGTGGACGAAGTTGACGACCCAGCTGACAAGCTCTCCCTCGAAGTGGATCGGCGAGATCATGAAGACATCGGGGTTGTGCATCGCCATCGTGTACGGGTCGTTGGCGAAGAACGTGTCGTTCTCGGAGATCCCGGGGTCCTCGCCGAAGTTCCGTACGATCTCCTTGACCGCCTGCGATGCCGCGAGCAGGTGGTGGAGGAAGCCGACCCCCGCGAGCATCACGCTTCCGTCGGCGCGGTAGAGCGCGACCAGGACGTCGTGTCCTTCGGCCGTGGACGGGGTTCCGGAGATCTTTCCCAGGGTGATCGTCCCTTCGTCGATCACTCGGAACAGCTTGTGCCGAATGATCTCGAACGTGAACGGGTCGAGGCCGCCGGTCGAGCCTTTGGTAGCCGTGCGGGTCGACATCGCTACGGCGTCCATGTCAGCTGCAGGCTTTTGTACTCGTCGCATGTCGCTGTCTGTCCTTCGTTGATGACGACCGTAGTGGTGGGTGTCCAGATCAGTGCAGGTCCGTCGATTGCGTCTGCCGGCGCCATCCGCTCGAAGTCGAAGCACTGCACGGTCAACACCGCTCGAGCGCTGCCGATATACGCCTCCCGCTCCTCGACGAAGGCGCGCGTCGCCGTCCCATCCCCGCGTGGTTCGGGTTGCAGCTCCGGCTTCGCCAGCACGCCGGTGCCACGAACCCGGAAGTTGACGAGCTCCACGCCGGCTTCTTGGTAACCGGAGCCCGGCCCGAACCGCTGCTCGTACAGCCGCTCAAAACGGTGAAGGACATCCTCGACATCGGCAGCGTCAAGCGGCTGTGCGTCGACTGGAGTCGTCACAACGTGGACCTGACGCCGGTATCGCATGTCCAGCGCCAGTGAGAAGACGATCTCGTCGGCGCTGAACCCGTCGAGCAAGAGCCGCTCCTGGCCCTGCTGCATCAGCCGCTCCAGAATCGTATTGATGTCGTCTGGGGCGACCGGCATCCGCAGCGGCCGACTGAGCTGTTCCTCGTACACGACATCGGATGTCACGAGACCGAGTGCGCCGTGAACCGACGCTGAGCTGGGAACGACGACGCGCTTGACGCCGAGCGGCGGCGCGAACGCGCCCACGTGCATTCCGGCCGTCCCGCCGTACGAGAAGATGACGTACTCGCGCGGATCCAACCCGCGCTCGACCGTCAGCTTGTGCAGCATGTCGTAGATCAGGCTGTTCGTCAGCCGGTATACCTCGCCCGCCGCGTCGATGACGTCCATCCCGAGCGGGTCGGCGATCTCGCGGGCGAAAGCGGCCTCGGCCTTCGCTCGGTTCAACCGCGCGCGCCCGCCGAGGAAGAACCTCTCGTCGAGGTATCCCAAGAGCAGGTCGACGTCGGTCACGGTCGGCCGGTCCCCGCCGCGGTCGTAGCAGACGGGGCCGGGGTCGGCGCCTGCGCTGCTCGGGCCGACCATCGGTACAAGGGTCGCCTCCTCCAGCGCGACGATGCTCCCGCCCGCGACGCCGATCGATTCCACGTTCATCTTCGGCGATGCATAGTGGTATCGCGCGACCATCGGCTCACGTGCGTAATCGATCGTGCCGTCGCTTATGACGCCGGCCTTGAACGTCGTCCCGCCCATGTCGACGCCGATGATGTCTCGGAAGCCGAGCGCGTTTCCGAGCGCCTTGCAGCCGACGAGTCCGCTCACCGGACCTGACTCGATCAGGCCGATCGCTGTCTTGGCGGCCGCGTCCGGATGCAGCAAGCCGCCGTAGGCTTGCATGATCAACGGCTTCCCGGCGAACCCCTCGTCCGCGACCCGCTTCTCCAATTCGGCCAGGTACCTCGCGACAGCGGGACCAATTCTGCTGTTCAGTCCAACGCTTTGCGTTCGCTCGAACTCCCCTATCACGGGGGCGACCTCGTGCGACAACGTCATGAAGATGTCCGGTGCGGCGTCCTTGATCACGGTCGCGCACGCGTTCTCGTTCTCGGGGTTCAGGAATGACCATAGGAACGAGACGCCGATCGCCTCGACTCCCTGTGCCCGGAGGTCTACGACCGCCGCCCGCACCTCGGCTTCGTCCAGGCCGACGAGAGTCGTCCCCGAGGCATCGACACGCTCGCGGACGCCGCGCACCAGCTCGCGCGGGATGATCGGCTCCGGCTTCTTGACGAACGGGATGTTCTTGATCTCATGCTCAGGCAGGCCGGACCACTCCGCGTACCCACCTCGCATCATCCTGAGCGTGTCTTCGAAGCCGTGGGTGACGAGGATGCCAGCACGAGTCAGGTTGCCGGTAATGACCGCGTTGTCGGCGATGGTGGTCGCGTGCAGGAACAGCCGGGCCTCGGCGAGAAGCGTTTTCAGATCCATTTGCAGGTCTCCGGCGGCCAGCCGCACGGCGTCGATGACGCCGGTCGTGAAATCGCCGGGCGTGGAGAACGTCTTGGCCACCGTGACTGTTCCGCCGGGATCCATGACGACGCAGTCCGTGCACGTCCCACCCACGTCGACCCCGACGACGTATCGACCGCGATCAGCCATTCGCCGCGGAGTTAACGATGGCTGCGTAGAGGCCGCGGCCAACACGACTGGCGCCGTGCGCCGCAGGCGGCCGTATCTCGGCGGCTGCCCGACCGCCCCGGGGCATCCGGAACTTGTCTGCCAGCCGCGGTGCTCGGTGGCGACGCGTCAGGTGCACGGACCAGATCCCGGCGCGGCACTTCGTCGTGACCGATGCTGTGGTTGCGCAATCCTGATCAGAGGAATCGAATCCGGCAATACGAGCTACCGCCCAACGATTTGACGGGAGGGGTCATAGTATCATGGAAACCGCGGAGCACTGTGAAGTATTTTCCTCGGCAGAGAAGAAGGCGCTCATCGGGAGCTCTGGTAGCAGTTCTTGACGAGCTGATCTTCCGTCAGCAGGTCTCCCGACAGGTGGGCGATCACGCGGCCGTTCCGAAAGACGAGGACACGATCGCACAGCTCTGCGAGGGCGCCGTACTCGACCGAGGCGTAGAGAACGGATGTCCCCCTGAGGGCGGTCTCCCGCAGGATTCCGAAGATCCGATTTCGTGACGCGACGTCGACACCCTGCGTCGGTTCGTGGAGGAGAAGGATCCGCGGGTCGAGCCGAAGCCACCGGCCCAGGAGAGCCTTCTGCTGGTTGCCTCCGCTCAGACTGCGGAACGCCCGCTCAGGCGCGAGTGGTACGACATCGAATCGCGTCAGCGTCTCGGCGACGTCCGCCCGCTCGCGGGCGTGCAGGAAGCCGCGGTAGCTCCGGTAGTCGCGCAGGGCGGGAAGCGTGACGTTCTCACGAACGGTGGCATGCGGGATCGCGCTGTCGCGTTCACGATCCGCCGGTAATAGGACCACGCCCGCCGCCTTCGAACGGGCGGGCGCCGGATGCGTCCACTCTACGCCGCCGACGGCGATAAGTCCGCCTCGAGGTGGTTGCGCGCCGTAGATCAGGTAGGGGATCTCTTCGTGACCTGCTCCGACGAGGCCGGTTACGCCGAGGATCTCGCCGGTGTGCAGGGACAGGGACACATCGGACGCGACCCGGCCGCTGAGGTTCCGCACCTCCATCACCACGTCGGCGTTATGGTGACCCGGCTCGGACTGGTGCTCGGTGAACTCGTGGCCGAGCATCAGCGCGATGAGGCCGCGCTCGTCAACGGACGCTGTCGGCTTCGTCGCCACGAGCTGACCGTCACGCAGAACGGAGACACGGTCAGCTACCGCCAGGACCTCGTCCAGCTTGTGCGTCACGAACAAGATCGATGAGCCGGCCTCCGCGACCCTGCGTATGGCGCCGAACAGCCGCTCGACCTCGTGCGCCGGGAGAGCGGTTGTCGGCTCGTCCAGAACGAGTACGCCGCTGCCGCGCGTCTGCTCGACGTCATGGAGGGCACGGACGATTGCCAGAATCGCCCGTTCTGTCCGGGGGAGGCGGTTGGCGGGGATGTCCGGGTCGACGTCCAGTTCGAACCGCTTGAGCAGCATACGCGCGAGCTCCCGCTCGCGCCGCCACCGGATCCAGCCACCGGCGCCGACGGCGTACCTGCCCACGCGGAGGTTGTCGAGCACCGACATCGTCCCCACGAGCCCGAGGTCCTGGTGTACGAAGGCGATCCCGTGTTGGCGAAGCTGCTTCGTCGTCAGCGGCGGCCGCAGCTCCTGGCCGTGCAACACGACGGCGCCGTCGTCCGGCTCGTGGACGCCCGCGATGATCTTGATGAGGGTCGACTTCCCGGATCCGTTTTGGCCGACCAGCGCGTGGATGTGACCGGTCTGGATCTCCAGCGAGACCCGGTCGAGCGCGACCGTCGCCCCGAACGACTTCGAGACCCCGGAGACCGAGAGGATCCGGGATTCAGGCACGTGACGCAGGTTCATGCTCGCAAAAGTCTACTGCTGGGTCAACGTCAGCGTTTACCATCCTCCGGCAGCGCGCCGACAGCCTCTCTTTCGGCCGCAGCACCTGCCGTCAGCGCGCGGTGCCGAGTGTCGTCAGCAGAGGCCAGACGCCTGCTTCACCGGCGCCCATGAGCCGCTCGCCGAGCAGCCGTCCCCAGTGGACCTCCGATCCGTATTCGTCGCGCCACGACCACAGCCGGCGCGTCAGGTGGTGCAGATCGTGCTCTTGCGTCAGGCCGATGGCGCCGTGGAGCTGGTGCGCGATACCGGCCGCGACGCCGGCGGCCTCGCTCGCGCGAACCTTCGCAGCCGCGACCGCATGCGGTGCGGGTGCCAGCTGCTCGGCGTTTGCCGCCGCGTCGGTGGACGCGACCGTTGCGGCCACTTCGCCTGCGAGTTGCGCGACTTGCTGCTGGACCGCCTGGAACCGGCCGATCGGAGATCCGAACTGCTCCCGCTGCCGTAACCACCAGCTCGACGCCTCCAGCACCCGCTCGAGCGCGCCGGCCATCATGCATGCCCGTGCAAGCGCCCCGCGCCGTCGGAGCTCGCTCGCATCGATCTCCGCCGGTCCGACGACCGCATCCGCGGGGACGATTCCGTCCACGATCAGGTCGTCGCGCGGCTCGTTGGCGAGGTTGCGGCCTTCAACTACTTTCCAAGCCACCGGCTCGAGCGCCACGACGACCGGCGCGCGATCGGTGTGCGACCGCGACGGCACTGCCTCCGAAGCGGCCGAACGGAACCCTCGCCAGGCGCCCGCGAAGTCGCCACCCACGCCCGGTCCGCTCGATCTTGAGCGACGAGGACGGTGCCGCGACTGCGGGCCGCTCCTCCGGGATCTCTAGCCCGGCGCGCTTCAACGCCCATGCCGCTACAAGCGTGCCGTCCGCGAGCGGCACCGGAGCCGCGAAGCGACCGGCTACCTTTGCCACTGCCGCGACGTCGGCCAATGTGCCGCCAGCGCCCCCGTCGTCCTCCGGAATCCCGAGCAGCGGAAACCCCAGCTCCGCGAGCTGCGCCCATAGTTCCTCGTTCCACCCGTCTTCGCTCCGTGCAAGCGCCTCCGCATCGCAGTGCGCGCCGAAGATGTCGGTCGCGGTCGAGACGAGGAGGTCGCCTTCGGCCGTCATCGCACACCGAGTCCGCGGGCGACGATGCCGCGCAGGATCTCGTTCGTCCCGCCGCGCAGTGTGAAGCCGGGCGCATGCAGGATCGACTGCGCGAGCAGGGCCGAGAACGCGTCCCGTGCGCCGATCTCCGACTCGGTCGGGACGAGCGCACGCGCGACGTCGGCTACTTCACGTTCGAAGCGGGTGCCGAGATCCTTCACGAGGGCCGCCTTCGGCGACGGGGTCGCGGCCGCCGTCGATTGTCGACGCAACGGACAGCGTCAGTTGTCGGAGCGCCCAGAGGTGCGCGGCCAGCCTGCCCACGGCGACGTGTCCTCGCTCGGTCGTCTGTGGTCCCAGCGCGCCGACCAGCGCCGCGAAGAGTGGAAAGGTGCTGAGGAACCGCTCCGGGCCGCTGCGCTCCAGGGAGAGCTCCGACGTGATGAGCTGCCAGCCGCTACCGCACTCGCCGAGCAGCATTTCGTCGCCCACCTCGACCTCGTCCAGGATCACCTCGTTGAAGTGATGCTCGTCGGTCAGAAGCCGGATCGGCCGCACGGTAACCCCGGGCGCTTTGAGGTCTATGACGAGCACGCTCATCCCGGCATGACGGTCGGAGCTGGCTGGGGACGTCCGGCATGAGGACGGTGATGAAGTGAGCGCGATGCGCGTGGCTGGTCCATACCTTTCGTCCGGTCACGCGCCATCTTCCGCGGACTTTCCTGGCCGACGTCCGGATCGACGCGAGATCGGATCCGGCGTCCGGTTCGCTCATTCCAAGCGAGCAGTAGCATTCGCCGCGCGCGATCTCCGGCAGGATCCGTTCACGCAGCTCGTCGCTCCCATGCAGATAGATCTGCGGCCCCGACTGCCTGTCGGCTATCCAATGGGCGGCGACCGGTGCACACGCGGCTAGCAGCTCCTCGGCCACGACGATACGCTCGACAGCCGAACGCTCGCTTCCTCCGTAGCGCGCGGGCCACGTCGTTCCGATCCAACCGCGGGAACCGACCTCACGGCTGAAATCCGGTGAGAATCCGCCGTGCCAAGCGTCGCATCTGGGTTCGAATGCACCCGCAGCACGCGCGTCATCGAGGAACGCTCGAACCGACCCGCGCAACTGCTCGGTCTCCGGTGACGGCGTGACCGCGGGCAACCGGATGGCGCCGGTTGCGGCACGCACGCTCACGGCTTTGCGCCCTTATGGCGGCCGGCGATCTGCGTGCGCAGGGCGGCGAGCCGCGCGCGGAAGAACTCCTGCTGGGCTGACCACACCTGCACCTCGAGCTCCAGTGCAGCGGCGTCCTCGTGACGGTCGACCAGCTCGGCTGCACGCAGGCTCTCCTTCGCGCGTAGGAGGAGCGGACGCGGGACGGTCGCAGCGCCGGCGGCGATGGCGATCGCGCGTTCGACGAGCACGTCGTCTTCCACGCACTCGATCGCTAGCCCCGCCGCGACCGCCTCCTGCCCGCCCAGCTCTCGCCCCAGCAGCACCATCGCGGCGGCCATCTCGGGGCCGACGGCACGGGTGAGCATCCATCCGTGGCCGCCGCCCGGGTGTAAACCGATCTCGAGAAAGCGTGTGACGAAGCGTGATGCCCGGGCTGCGAGTCGCAGGTCGCAGGCAAGCGCGAGGTTCATCCCGGCTCCGACCGCCGCGCCGTTGACGGCGGCGATCGTCGGCAGAGTCGATCGCGCGACACGGAGGAAGACCTCGTAGATGCGACCGAACGCCTCGTGGTCGGCGGTCCCTAGGCTCCCGAGGTCGGCACCCGCGCAGAAGGCGCGGCCAGCGCCGGTGACGACGACGGCGGCAACGTCCTCACGCGCCTCAAGCTCGTCGAACGCGGCACCGATCTCGTCGACCATCGGCAGCGTCACCGCGTTCCGCCGCTCCGCGTCCTCCAGCGTCACGAGCGCGACGGCGCCCCGGACATCAACCGAGACGAGGGTCACTGTGCGCCTGCGGATGGGCAGATGAAGAGACGCGTCATCGCCGCTTGGCCGCCAACGCCGTGTGACTCTCAAAGCGGAGCGGCGAACCACGAAGGCCTGCGGGGCGGTCCGGAAGACCGTTAGGCCTATGCGGAATGGGCTCTAGGGGGACGGACACCCGGCAGGAGCGCTCCGGTCGATCTCGGACTTGCATAACAGTCGACACGTCACCCAGATACAAGGTATAGTAGCGGAACCGTGAGAGCTCTTGTTCAGCGGGCTTCTCGTGCCGCGTCGCCCACGCGCGAGGTGGCAGCGCCTCAGCTCTCGCAATCCGCGCCCGGGCCGGCCGGCCGGGCCCGGCGGGTACGCGCCCAGGCTTTACTCGGACGCTACGCCGTGGTGTGCGTCCTTCTCGCAATGGTGGCGGGCTTCTCGCTGTTGCGGCCGGATACGTTCTTCACTCAGGCGACGTTCGAGTCGATCCTCGTCACCCAGGCAGTCCTCGTCGTGGTCGCTCTAGGAGTCACGGTCGCGCTCGCCGCCGGCGAGTTTGACCTCTCCGTCGCCGCAATGCTCGGGTTATCCGCCGGTCTCACCGCCCACCTAACCGCCAACCTCGGATGGCCCGTAGCCGCTGCCCTTGCAGGCAGCTTCGTCGTCGCGACCGTCGTCGGCATTACCAACGGGATCTTTGTCGTCTACTTCGGCGTCAGCTCCTTCATCACGACGATCGGCACGAGCGCAGTCATCGGCGGGCTCGGCGTGGCGGTCTTTGGACCGGAGACGATCGGAGGCATTCCCGCGTCGCTGACGGACCCGGTCCGCCAGGAAGTGTTCGGGATCGGCATATCGGCGCTGTTCGCGCTCGTGCTCGCCGGGGTTCTCTGGTACTTCTTGGAGCAGACCCCTTCCGGGCGGCACCTGTTCTTCACCGGCGAGGGTCGCGAGGCGGCGCGTCTCGCCGGTGTGCCCGTCGCTCGGATCCGCTTCGGTGCGCTGGTGATCTCAGCGCTCTTCGCCTGGTTGGCGGGCGTCGTGCTGGTGGGCCAGGCGGGGGCGGCGCAGGTCAGCTTCGGGCAGCCGTTTCTGCTGCCCGCGTTCGCGGCCGCCTTCCTCGGGGCCACCACCATCAAGGTCGGCCGCTACAACGCGTGGGGCACCGTCGTCGGCGTCTACCTGCTGGCAGTAGGGACTGTAGGGCTGCAATTGCTCGGCGCGGCGACGTGGGTCGAAGACGTCTTCAACGGGGCGACCCTGGTCCTGGCCGTAACCCTGGCCAGGCTCGTGTCCCGGCGGGAGTGATCAACCAGCAAAAGCGCTCACGGGCGAGGATGAGGAGGAAGATGATGTTGACCGTAATGCGAAATTGCTTGTCGGCGCGTCGGCTCCGCCGGATCGCGGCTATCTGTGTGGCCGCTGCGTTTGCGACGGTCGCGGCCGGTTGCGGCGGGGATGACGAAGACACTGCGGACAGTCCGACTAGCGCCGCGGTCGTCAGCGACGCTCAGCGGATGATCGACGAGGCGAGGCAGCCTGTCACGTTCACACCGCCCGGAGACCCGATTGACATGTCGGAGCTCCGCGGCAAGACGATCGCGATCGTCGTCGTGACGATGCAGACCCCCACTCTCGCGGCCGTCGCGGGGGCGGCTCAGGAAGCCGCAGAGGTTGCCGGGCTGGAGACGACGCTCTTCGATGCAAAAGCCGACGTGCCTCGCATGATTCAGGGGGTCGAGGACGCGATCCGGCGGGCGGATGCGATGCTGCTCATCGGTATCCCGATCGCCGTCGTCCAAGACCAACTCGAGCAGGCGAAGGACGCCGGGATCCCCGCGGTTAGCGTCCTCAACAACCAGCCGGCTGCGAACGAGCCGGGGCAAGGCGCAGGACCCCTCGTGTACGCGAGCTCTGCACCGGACTTCCGCAAGGCCGGCCAGCTCGTGGCTTCCCAGGCGATAGTTGACACGGACGGAGAGGCAAATGTCGAGATTTTCACGGCCAACGAGATCCAGCCGTCGGCGGACACGATCGTGGGCGGGATGATGAGCATGCTCGAGCGCTGCGAGGGCTGCGAGGTGTCGCAGAACAGCACGCCGCTGGATCAGTGGTTCACGCGACTCGCCCCGAAGGCGGAATCGATCATCCGTCGGAATCCCGAATTGAACTACATGCTGCCGATCTTCGACATCGCATCAGTGTTGATCACTCCAGCCATCGAGCGCTCCGGCGTGGCCGACAGGGTGAAGACCGCCAGCATCAACGGGACACCCGCCGCACTGCAGCTGATCCAGAGCGGAGATGTGGTCTCTGCCGACGTGGGGGCCTCGTCCAACCTGGTCGGCTGGCACTCCGTAGATCAGGCCGCGCGCGGCCTGCTCGGGCACGAACCGGGCGAGCCGACGATCCCGAGCCGGCTCCTCGATGACTCCACCCTCGAGGGCGAGGAGGTCGATGACTTCGACGCTCCCTACGGGGACGACCTCGGATACCGCGAGGGGTTCCAGGAGCTTTGGGGTGTTCGGTGAGCCGCCAGCGACCCGCGCCCATGCGGGGCGGGATGTCCGGGACGGAGATGACGCGGTGAGCGGCAGCCGACGGGGCGATGCCGCGCGCCTCCTCTCAGGTCTGATAACCGCTCACGAACCCGCCGCGCCCAGCCGCCGCTGTACCCCGACGCTCGGCGGGGAAGGTGCCAGCGCAGCCGCCGCCAGCGCAGCCGTGGTTCGGGTGAGCGCCGGCGAGGTGCGGCGGCTGTCGTCGCACGAGGCGGGCGTCACCTCACGGGGCAGAGGAGCTTCCGGCGGGGGTCGCAGGTGAGTAGATCGGGAACGGGTCGTGGCCGACAAGCAGATCCGTCGTTCCAAGGGCGACGATGGCACCGTCCTGCTTGAAGGTCCGGAGCATGAAGCTGACAAGCCCGCGCTTGCCTGAACGTGTGACGCGCTTTCCCTTGAGCGTGATCTCGGTGTAGATCGTGTCGCCGACGAAAACCGGCGCCTCCAGCGTGTAGCTACCGGCGACCTGACCGTGGCTCGTGCTCCGGAGGACATGTGCCAAGCCGCTCACCATCAGCGCGTGGACTAGCTCGCCGTGAGCGACGCGCTGCCGGAACGGCCCAGCTCGCGTCGAGTACTCGTCGTTGAGGTGTGACGGGTGCAGGTTGCCGATCAGACCGCCGAGCAACACGAGGTGCGCCTCGGTCAGGGTGATCGGCTCGCTGAGATAGAGGAAGGAGTCGTTGATGTCGCTGTACGTCAGCCCTACGTCGGTGCTCATTCGAGGCCTCCTTCGCTCACTAGCGAAACCTGCTGTGTGCTCAGACTCCGCGCCAACAGCGAAAGTATACGACGGTGCGCGCTTTACTGTGTGCGTTTCAGCGCTGCGCACATCGAGGATAGGGGGCCGCCATCCTGCCCGTCACGCGCTCCGGCGACAGAGGGAAGCGCGTGGCCAGTCAGGTGCCTTCGACGCGTGCGCGAGAAGGTCCTTGGGCCCCGAGGTCAAGGAGCCGCTCTGCGTTCTTCCAAAACACCTTCTCGATGATCTCGTCGGAATATCCGAGCGACTCCCAGCCCCGGAAGAGCCTCTCATAGGACAAGCTCGGATAGTCGCTACCGAACATCACCTTGTCCTGAAGACGCGTTCTGATCTCTCGCTTGAGCGCGTCGGGGAAGTACTCGGGACCCCATCCCGACAGCTCCCAGAAGACGTTGCTCTTGTGCAGGGTAATCGCGATCATCTCGTCGGTCCATGGCCAAGCCGGGTGCGCTGCGACGATCGTGAGGCTCGGAAAATCTGCAGCGAGATCATCGAGGGCGGGGAACGGCCGAGCATGCTTCAGACGCCGGCCCAGCCCACCGGGAAGGCCTGCTCCCATGCCGCTGAATCCGGCATCGACCATGATCGGCACGCCGTGGCCGCTGATTGTCTCCCACAGCGGGTACAAGCGTCGGTCGGCGACACTGAAGCCGCCGCAAATCGGGTGGAAATGGAACCCAAGCACGCCGAGCTCGGAGACCGCCCGCTCGGCCTCGACGATCGCCGCGTCGCCCTTCCAAGGGTCGACGGCGCCCCACACCTGCAGGATCACGTCCGAGTGCTTGTGCCTCAGGCCGGCGACGTAGTCATTGCCGCAGGGCGGCAGACCCGTGACCGTCTCGGTGTCGTGCGCGACGACAATCGCTTCGACGCCTGCGCCTTCCAGCTCGGCAGTGAACTCCTCTTCGCTCTGCGGTTGCCAGGGCCGGCGCCAGTACTCGCGAAGAGCCTCGATGTACGGCTGCGTCGCGCGATACCACGGCTCCGTGTTCGGATGACAGTGGACGTCGATTCGCCTCATCGTCGACCACCGCGGTCAGTCGGAGCGCGAGACTCGGCGCCAAACGAGAGGCGCAACCAAGTCGTAAGCGCCGGCGACGTCATAGGTGATCGCGAGGCTCAGGCCCGCCGGCAGCCATGCGATCCGCACAAAGCACCTCATGATCATAGGCAAAACCGCTCCGCACGTCTGCGCGCAGCCATGGCGACTGTTTCACTGTGCCATGGGTTCGGCTTGTATCCTTAGGGGAAGACCGTGACGAGCTTCCCCGATCAAACGGTTGAGAAGGCGTGGACGAGCAGCTTCCTCTCGGAGCTGCCGTCCGCCTCTGCGCGGGATCTCCTCGCGCGCGTCTACCGGATGGACGTCGCCGCCGGCCACGTTATCTACCCGGAGCTTCCAAAGCCCGAGCGCGGCTTCACCGCGCTCGTCCTGAGCGGCTTGGTGCGCGTGTACGTGACGTCGCCGAAGGGGCGCCGAATGACTACGCGCTACGCGCGCACGGGCGAAGTAATCGGGCTCCCTTCGCTGCTGCTCGGCGGCGCCCCGGTCGGGGTCGACGCGATAACGCCGGCGTCGCTGCTCCAGCTCGATGTCCCGACGGTGGTGCGGATGACGTCGACCAACGCGTCCTTCGCGGCCGCCGTGGCGCGCGAGCTCGCACGACAGCTGATACGTGTCGAAGCGCTTCTCGCAGGCAACGTCTTCGGCACCGTGCGGGAGCGCGTTGCCCGGCATCTGCTTGCCCTGGCGGCGCCACAAGGCGAGCTCCAGGTGGCGGTCGTGAGCCAGCAGGAGCTGGCCGACTCGATCGGCTCCGTCCGCGAGGTCATCGGGCGGGTGCTGATTCAGTTCCGCGACGAAGGTCACGTGCGGCGCGACCGAACACAGATCGTCATCCTCGATCCGGAGGCGCTGGCGCGCGTCGCCGAGGGACGCGGATCAGACGTGGTCACCGGGCCCGATCCGTCGCGGGCGGGGGACTGAGCGCGCGCCGGTTGATCTTCCCCGACGGGGTCTTCGGCAGCTCGTCGACGAACTGCACGTCGCGTGGATACTTGTGGGGTGAGAGCCGCGCGCGGACGAACTGCTTGAGGAGGTCCGCGAGCTCGGCGGACGGATCGCCACTCGCCACGACGTAAGCGCGCGGAAGCTGAAGCCCGGAGGCTTCGTAGCCTACGACGGCGCAGTCGGAGACATCGGGGTGCTCCCTCAGACAGGCCTCGATCTCGAGCGGCGCGACGAAGATGCCACCTACCTTGAGCAGCTCGTCAGCTCGTCCGCGGTACCAGAAGTAGCCGTCGGTGTCCCGCACGAAGACGTCGCCGGTGCGGATGTCGTCACCGAAGAACGTGCGCTTCGTCCTCTGGTGGTCTGCCCAGTAGAGGAGCCCGGTGCTCTCGCCGGAGACCCACAGCTCACCCTCCTCGCCGGCCGCCGCCTCCGTCCCATCCGGCCCGACGATCCGCGCGCGGTAGCCGGGGACGACCTTGCCGACGCTCCCTGGACGGGCCTCTCCGGGTCGGTTCGAGATGTAGATGTGGTAGGCCTCGGAGGAGCCGATTCCCTCGAGTACCTCGACGCCGAACGTCCGCAGCCACCGCTCGTGCACCTCCACGGGAAGCGCTTCGCCGGATGAGATGACGAGGCGGATGGACGACAGGTCCTGCTCTTCCGCGTCGCGGCTGTTCGCCATCGCGTTCATCATCGTTGGCACCTGGACCAGGATCGTCGGCCGGTGCCGTCGGATCAGCTCGAAGAGCACATCGGGCGTCGAACGCTCTGGGAAGATCACACCGGCCGCACCGACCCCGAAGGTGAAGAGGACCGTGGCGTCGCGCGCGTACCCGAAGAACAGCTTCGGCACCGGCATGACGATGTCGGATTCGCAGTAGCCGATGACGGCCTTCGCATAGCTCGCGAACGAGATCAGTGGGTCGTGGTGGCAGTGCACGGCGGCCTTCGGAGCCCCGGTGCTACCGGTCGTGAACTTCCAAAGCGCGATGTCGTCCTTCGACGTGTCGGCCGCGTCGAGCTCGTCCGCCACCGCCTGCGAGATCTCCGCGAGCGCCACCTCACCGGGTGCCAGGCCGGCGGGGCTGACCTCGCCAGCGACCACCCGGTAGCGGAGATGTGGGCACTCGTCGGCGATCGCGGCCACCTTTGCGCGCGTGGTCTCATCGACGATCACCACCCCCGCGCGCGTGTAGTTCAGGTAGTAGGCGTAGTCCTTCGGCTGGAGGAAGGTGTAGGTCTCGGCGACGACCGCGCCGATCTTCAGCGTTCCATACCAGGCTGCCACGAAGTCGAGGCCGTCGGAAAGCGCGAGCAGGACGCGCTCGTCCGCCCTGACCTCCAGCGCCTGCAGGACGTTCCCGATCCGATTCGTCGCCCGCGCGACCTCGGCATACGTGTGCTTCCGGTCATCGACGTAGAGCGCGACCCGGCTCCCGCGACCCTCCTCGAGATGGCGGTCGACGAAGTAGGTGGCGAGGTTGAAGCGCTCTGGGATATCCTCGTAGGAGAGCAGTGTCCGCCCGCCGCTCATGCCGCCGATGGAGGCTCATTTGTCGCACCATCAGCAGCCGCGCGGGCGAAGCGGCCCGGAAGGTCGCGGCCTCCGTCGCCGCGGACGAGGTCGAGGATCACCTCGCCGAGCATCGCGACCAGCGTCTCGAACGATTGCTCGCCCTCAGTAGGGGTCGCGTCGGCCGGGCTGCCGTTGTAGGCCAGTGGGAGCCCCATCCGCTCGAAGTCGGCGATCCCGGCACCGCCTGTCATCGCACCGAGATTGACCCGGTTCGGTGCGAGCCTTGGCAGGAGGTCGACCTTGACGAGATCGTCGCGCTCGGCCAGGATCAGAGACGTCTCGTACTGGCCGGCGTGGCTGCCTAGTTCCCGGAACTCGCGCGAAAGCCTCTCGGCACGGTAGCGGCGGGTGAGGTCGAGGAACCCTGGTATCGAGCCCGTGCGGCGCGCGATCTCGTCGATCGCGCCATGCAGCGTCCGCACGTGCTCGGGCTCGAAGTGGTTGTTCACGATGACGATGTAGCGGAATCCCTGCGAGATCAGGGATTCGCACAGCTCGACGAGGAGCGCGCGAAGCGTGCTCTCCTCGATATGGATCGTGCCCTTGAATCGCCCCGCGTACCTGGTGACCGCATATGGCACGGTGGGGAGGATTCGCAGGTCGACGGGGTCCGCGAAGGTCTCGCTGACCCGAGTGGACATCCCAAGCGAGATCAGCGTGTCGGTGCCGAGTGGGAGGTGGGGCCCATGCGCCTCGACGGACCCAACGGGCAGCAGGAGCACGGGCCGCGCATCAGCGCTGAGTAGGGCCTCGACTTCCGGCGACGTAAGCTCCGCGAAGTAGCGCGAGTCTCCGCTCAACTGACGGCGCGGCGCTTGGGCGTGGCCGCCGCGCCATCTGTCGAGCCGTGGGCGCCTCCGGCCGGGGTCGCTGGCGAGTAGATTTCGAGCGGCTCCCTTGCTACGAGAAAGTCCGCCGTGCCGTGCGCTACGCGCACGCCGTCTTGGTTGAACGTGCCCATCGCGAAGCGCGCGAAGCCGCGCTTGTCCGACTTCGTAAGCCGCTTGGTCTCCAAGGTGATCTCGGTGTAGATCGTGTCGCCCACGAACACCGGCGCCTCAAGCGTATAGCTGCCGCCCAGCTGGCCCTGGCTGGTCGCGCGGAGCACATCCGCGAACCCCGTGACCATCAGCGCATGCACGAGCTCTCCGTGCGCGACGCGGCGCTTGAACGGGCCGACCCGCGTGGAGTACTCGTCGCTAAGGTGCGAGGGGTGGAGGTTCCCGATCAGGCCTCCGAGCAGCACGACATGTGCGTCCGTGACGGTGAGGGGGGCGCCCGCGAAGTGGAACCCGGAATCGAGCTCGTCGTAGGTCACGGCTTCCCCAGCCCGGCGGCGCTGGCGCACTCGGCGACCCTCGTGATCGCGGAGCGGAAGTCGGCTGTCATCTGATCCTTACGCGGAACCGGGTAGATGACCGGATAGATCCCGGCGGCGTCGTAGGCGGCGAGGTGCCGGCTCAGCTTGTCGTCATCGCCTGCCAGTGTGAGGTCCTCCGCCATCTGGGTCGAGACGAGCTCGACAGCGCCGGCCTGGTCGCCGCGGAGCCAAGCCTCGCGGATGGCGTCCGCCTCTTCGCCGTAGCCGGCGTCCGCGAGCACCCCGCGGTAGTGCGGGCTCGCCCCGTAGAACGCAACCCGCCGACGCAGCGGCGCGACCGCCTCCGGCGCCTTCGAATCGGCGGGCGGCGCAAGCGCCAGCGTCGCGACCAGTGGCTCGGCATCTTGTCGCTCGCCAGCGCTCCTCCCTTCCGCGAGCCAGGGCCGGACCTTGTCCTCAAGCCGGTTGACGGTTAGGAAGTTCGCCAGCACCCCGTCGGCGATCTCGCCCGCGAGCCGGGTCATCTTGGGATTCAGAGCGCCGATGTACACCGACACCTCTTCTGCGGCCGGCTCTCGGATGTGGAAGCTGTCGATGGTGAAGAAGTCGCCGTCGTAGGAGACCCGCTCGCCGCGTATCAGCAGACGGACGATCTCGACCGCCTCGCGCATACGCACGACGGGGCGCTCCACCGTGACTCCGTGACCCCGAGTCACGAAGCCGGTGCCGCCGAGGCCGACCGTGAGGAAGAAGCGGCCGCCGGAATAGTTCTGAAGCGTCGCCGAGCTCATCGCGAGCGTCGCCGGTGTGCGCGCGTAGATGCTCGTCAGCCCGGTCCCGATTCGGATCCGCTCGGTCGCTTGGCCGATGCGGTCGAGCGTCACGAACACGTCCCGGATGTTGTCCTCGGTGAGCCAGAACGCCTCGAATCCGAGGCTTTCGGCCAACTGTGCGTACTCGACGATGTCGTCCGGGCTCATCCCCGGATTGTTCGCCATGGTCACGCCCATGCGAAAGCTCATAGTGATGCCCTCGTTGCTCGTTCCTGCATGCCCGCAGAATAGTATACGTGCCGCTGAAGTTCGTCGTCAACTATGAACGGCTGCGCCTCGGCCGCGCGACGGCCACGGAGCTTACGGCTACCGCGTCGAAATGCCGCTGGGCCGGTTCTGCCAGGGCCTCGTAGACGCCGTGGAAGGTCTCGACCGCGTTGCTCCGGGAGGCCCCATGCATCACGTCCGGCGAAAACTCGGGGTCCGTCGAGGGAAAGCCCTTGAAGACGTCGCTGATGAGCGTCAGCACGCGGAAGGCGTCACGGTCGTCGAGCCGGCGCTGCACGGCGGGCTCGGCGTAACGTCCGAAGCTGGATATGAATGCGCGGTAGCGGTCCTCGATCTGCTCGAGATCCCATGCACGCGAGATCAACGATCCGAAATCCAGCGTCTTCGCCGGCCGGCCGAGGAGGACGCCGGCGTAGTCGGTCGCGCCGAGGTCGATCAGAAGCTGGACCACTTCGCGCTCGCGATCGTGCGGAGAGACCCACGTACCGTCCTGTACCGGGCCGAAGCCCAAAAAGCGCAGCCGGCGCGCGAGCGCGGCACGCTTCATCCGCTCCTCGTCGGGCATCGAGTGCCATACGACCGTCCAGGTGTCGCCGGTCGCGCTCTCGGTCCCGAACGAGAAGATCCGCCTGTCACCCTCCGTCATGAGGTGCTCGCCGTCGTTGGTAAGCCGGTAGTGCACGCGCCTACCCTCCTTGACCCGTGCCAGGTAGCCGCGCTGGACGAGTCGCCCGAGTGCTACTCGCGCGGCGCCGGATGAGAAGCCGAAGTCAGCCAGCAGCTCGACGAGGCCGCCGGACCAGACCAGCCTGAAGCCGCGGGCATGGTTTCCGAGGATCGTCAGGACCAGACGCTGCGGCTGAAGAGGGCCCACCGCCTCCAGCAGCTGCGCGACGCCGGAGTGGCTCGACCGCTCAGTCCGTGGACGCGCCACAGCGGCCTCCCGTCGAAACGGCAACATCCTCGCGCGCGACGATTCTTGATCGCAAGGCCCACAGCGTAGTCAAACGCGAGCCTCCACTTTTCGCCCCTCGAGGCCGAGCGCGTGCGGCACTCTGACTGAAGGCTTCTCGGGTACTCGCCCCTCCAGGTTTCGTGAAGGCCGAAAGCCGGGGTGAGGCTGAGCGTCGCCAGAGGTAGGGTTACAGTTCAATTGACTCATATGTCGCCTTTATAGACCGCCATGCCGAAACCGATTGACCGCACGATCGAAGCCGGCGGAATCGGCACGCACTACCTTGAGGCGGGTAGCGGCCGGCCCGTCGTGCTGCTCCACTCCGGCGAGTTCGGTGGCTCCGCGCGGCTGAGCTGGGAGCTGGTGATCCGCGGGTTCGCGGTGCACTACCGAGTGCTGGCGCCCGACTGGCTCGGCTACGGGGAGACCGAGAAGCTCTACGACTTCTCCCGCCGCGGAGCCCGCCGGATCGACCACATCGGTGACTTCCTGGCCGCGCTCGGGATCGAGGAGGCGGCTTTCGTCGGGAACTCGATGGGGGGCTCGATCCTCGCCCGCGTCGCGGCCTCCAATTCCCCCGTCTGGCCGATCTCGGCGATCGTGCTCATCTCCGGGGGCGGCTTCGTCCCCGACAACCCGGAGCGTCAGACGCTGCTCGACTACGACTGCACCGTCGACGGGATGCGGCGGATGCTGGAGGTCCTGTTCCGCGACCCGCGCTGGGCGGCGGACGAAGAGTACGTGCGGCGCCGCTACGAGTCGAGCATCGTCCCCGGAGCCTGGGAGTGTGCCGCCGCCGCGCGACTGAGATCTCCATTCCTCGGTCCGCAGCGCGAGTTCGGCCAGCCGGACACGACGGAGTACGAGTTGATCTCCGTGCCGACGCTGCTGGTCGCTGGCGCCAACGACGTGCTGAGGCTGCCCGGATACGCGGATGAGCTCCAGGCGCGGATCCGCGGCTCGCGCCTGCACACGTACGAGGACTGCGGTCACATGCCGAACATCGAGCAGGCACCGCGGCTCGAGACCGATGTCCTCGACTTCCTGCTTGAGGTCTATCCGCCCACATCGGCTTGAGGCGGCAGACAAAAGTCACACCGGCTCAGACGAGAGTCACTGCGCACGCCCCAGGTAACTGGTGGAGTGCATGCCGATGCGGGCCTGGCACTTCAGCGAGACGGCATATCCCCACCTGCCGGACGAGAGCACATTCGAATCGATACGAGTCACGCTCCCGAACCAGCTGATGGATCCCGAGCGGGCCGCGGACCTCTGGGACCGCTACCTGCTCGAGTGGCAGGTCGCCGACGAGCTCGGTCTGGGGGTGATGATCAACGAGCATCACTCGACGGCGACGTGCATGGACCCGGCCGCGCCGATCGTCGCCGGAGCACTGGCGCGCGAGACCCGTCAGGCGCAGATCCTCATCTTGGGCAACCCGATCGCGAACCGGCCCGACCCGGTCCGGGTCGCGGAGGAGATGGCGCTCGTGGACGTGCTGTCGCGCGGACGGCTCGAGGTGGGCCTGGTGCGCGGGGTCCCATTCGAGGTCTCCGCCACCAACAGCGCGCCGGTCCTGATGAACGAGCGCTTCTGGGAGGCACACGACCTGATCAGGAAGGCGTGGACCACGCATGACGGCCCGTTCAACTGGCAGGGCCGGTTCTTCGAGCACCGCCAGGTCAACATCTGGCCGCGCCCGTATCAGCAGCCGCACCCCCCGATCTGGATCACCTCGCTCAGCCCGGGCAGCGCGCGGAAGGTCGCACAGCACGGCTACGTCCTGGCGTCTTTCCTGACTGGATTCGACGGCACGAGGGCGATCTTCGACGCCTACCGAGACGAACGAGAACGGCTCGGCCTGGCACCGCCCGCACGCGACCGCTTCGCCTACGCGGCGCTCGTATACACCGGGCGCACCGACGAGGAGGGCATCGCCGGCGCACGCAAGCTGATGTGGTACATCAGCGCGAACAAGGTCCCGCCGCAGTTCAAGGATCCCCCGGGCTACATACCCGCCGCCCGGCGCGCGATGGGCAAGCGCACCGGCCAAGCCCCGCACAGCTTCGAGCAGCTCTCATTCGACGAACTGATAGAGCGCGGGATCGTCTTCGCGGGAAGCCCCACGACGGTCTATGACCAGGTGACGCGCTTCTCAGACCACGTCGGAGGGCTCGGCCATCTGCTGATCATGGGCCAGGCCGGGTTCCTCGAGCACGACGAGACCGTCCGCGGACTGACGCTCTTCGCAGAGCAGGTGCACCCGCGTCTGCAACAGGCACTCGGCGATGCGGAGACCACGAGTCCTCCGCCGGCCTCGCTGACGACATGAGGACCCCCGTCCGCCGCGGCCGTTCAGGGACCTCGGGTAGCCGAACCTGACCCGCTCACGATCGCCGGCCGCGGCGCTGGTCGGGGCCGGGCTGGTGGCCGCCGTCGTGCTGCCCGCGTTCCTCACAGCGAGCCTCGCCGTCCAAATCCGGCGCGACTTCGAGTTCAGCGACGCCGAGGTCGGGCTCGCGGTCGCCGGCTCCTACATCACCGCGGCGGCGGCGTCCTCGCTCGCCGGGCGGCTGGTCGACGGGCGCGGCGCCAGGTCGGCGATTCGTGCCGCAAGTGCCCTCGCCGCGCTCTGCGCGCTCCTGGTTGCGGGCGTGGTCGACTCGGCGGAGGCGCTGATCTTCGTCCTGCTCCTGGCCGGGCTCGCGAATGCGCTGGCCGCTCCCGGCGTAAGCGCCTTGATCGGCAACAGCCCGCAGACCGGGCGCCGAGGCATCACACTCGGCATGCAGCAGGCCGGAGCACCCGCGGGCGCACTGCTGGCGGGGCTCGCCTTGCCGCTGATCGCACTGCCATTCGGGTGGCGCTGGGCATTCGCGGGAGCCGCCGCCCTGTCGCTGGCGGCCGGCGTCGCCGTCCGCAGCGTCCCGAGGGTGGCAGCGCGCGCTCCGGACGCGTGTGCGGTTCAGCCCCGTCCGCCGCGCCTGGAAGCGGTCCGTCTGCTCGCCTTGGCGGCATGCCTGGCAAACCTCGCCGCGGCCGGAATGCTGTCGTTTCTCGTCATCTACGCGGTTCAGGGAGGGCTGTCCGAATGGGTGGCCGGGCTGCTCCTCGCCGGATGCAGTCTGGCCGCTGCGCTGGCGCGCATCTGCTTTGGCGCGCTTGCGGACGCGCGCCCCGGCAGTGCCCTCACGATCGTCTCCTGGCTGCTCGCGCTTGGGGCGATCGGCTACCTGCTCCTGGCAGCGGGGCAGCCCGCGGCCATCGCCGCCGGCGCGGTCGTGGCCGGTGGCATCGGCTGGGGCTGGCCAGGCCTGATGGTCCTGGCGATCATGGAGCGCAACCGCGACGCGACCGGCGCGGCCGTCGGAGTCGGGATGACCGGCGTCTACGCCGGCGCCGCCGGCGGGCCGCTCGTCGCCGGGCTCATATCGGAAGCCGCCTCCTTCAGGACGGCATGGCTCGTGACCGCCGGGCTCGCCCTTTCGGCCGCGGCGCTCGCGGTAACCACGATCAGGATCGACCGAGCGGTAGGCGCGGAGGGGGGCGACAAAGCTCACAGCGCGACGGACCACGGTCACTGCACCGGCGTTGGAACCCTGGTTGCCTTCGATCCGGAGTCCGGCAGAAGATGCTCAGATCAAGCGCGACACGAGCGGTAGAGACGGCGGCGACTGCGCTGGCGGATGAGCGCATGGTCGTCGTTCTCACCGACCACGCGGGCCAAACGAAGGGGACGCTGGTGCTAGCGGCCGAACGAGCGCGCCCCGAAGCCATCAACTTCATGGTCACCCACGGCCGCGGAGTGGTCTGCGTGGCGATGGCGGACGCGCGCCTGGCGGCGCTCGAGCTACCGGCACTGCCGCGCACCGGCCCGGCCCGGTTAGACAGCGCGTTCACCGTCTCGGTCGACCTCCGTGTCGGCACCACGAGCGGAGTCTCGGCCGCCGACCGCGCGCTGACGGCGCGAGCCCTGGCTGACCCCGCGGGCGTCGCGGCAGACTTCGCGCGGCCCGGGCATGTCTTCCCCTTGCGAGCCGCCCCCGGTGGCGTTCTCGAGCGCCGCGGATGCGTGGAGGCGGCTGTCGACCTCGCAACGCTGTCGGCGGTGCAGCCGGCCGCCGTCAGCTGCGCGATCCTCGCTGACGACGGATCGCTGGCGCAGCTGCCCGACCTGCGGGCGCTGGCGGGCCGCCACCGCTTCCCGGTCGTCAGCGTCGACGACCTCGTCACCCACCGGCGGCGGCTCGACGCGCACGCCGCTAGAAGGGGCGCAACGGGGTTCCCGCGCAGCTCGGGGGCGCCCCTCCTGGCGAGGCGATGACCGCTCTCTCCTACGAGGTCGACGCGACCAGCCTCCGTGCGGCCTGCGCGCGCTTCCCGACCGGAGTGATCGTCGTGACGGCGTGCGACGCCGACGGAGATCCCATCGGGATGGCCGTCAACTCGTTCACCTCGGTGTCGCTCGACCCGCCGCTCGTCCTGGTCTGCGCGGGGCGCACATCGGAGACGTGGCCCGCCATCCGTGCCGCCGGCGACTGCGTCTTGAACGTGCTCGCCGAAGGCCAGGCGAAGTTGGCGCTTCGCTTCGCCTGCAAGGATGATGACCGCTTCGCGTCTGTCACCTACAGCACCGCCCCGTCGGGGGCTCCGCTGCTCGAGGGCGCGATCGCATGGCTGGAGTGCTCACTCGAGCTCGAGGTGCCCGCGGGAGACCACGTGGTCGCGCTTGCGGCGGTGCGCAGGACGACCGTCGGGACCGAGTGCGAGCCGTTGGTCTTCCACGATCGCCGCTATGGAGGCTTTCGAGCGCATGAAGGAGCCCTTCGTTGACCACGGTCGAACTGCAGGAGGAGACACCGCTTGAGGTAACCGAGGTCGGGGACGGCAATCCGCTGCTCGTGCTCCACGGCGGCGGAGGCCCTCAGTCGTGCGCGGCGATTGTAGAGCGGCTCGCCGCCGGCCACCGCGTCCTCGCGCCCACCCACCCCGGCTTCGCGGGGACCGCGCGACCCGACTGGATAGATACCGTCGACGACCTCGCCTACCTGTACCTCGATCTGCTCGACCACCACGGTCTCGAGGACGTCACGCTTGTCGGCTGCTCGCTCGGAGGCTGGATCGCAGCCGAAATGGCGGTGCGCGATCGGGCGAGAATCGGCCGCCTTGTGCTCGTCGATGCTGTCGGAATTCGCGTCGGCGCACGGGACGAACGCGATGTCGTCGACATCTTCGCGACATCCGCCGAGGAGGTGCGCGAGCTCGCATTTCACGATCCGGCGGCGGGCGAGGTGGATTACGCGTCCATGGACCAGGCCGATGTCGAGGCGCTTCTCGCCAACGAGGAGGCGCTCGCGCTCTACGCGTGGAGGCCTTATATGCACAACCCGAAGCTTCGCCGCCGTCTTGCGCGCGTAAAGATGCCGACACTTATCGTATGGGGCGAGAGCGACCGCATCGTCTCTCCTGACTACGGGCGCGCCTTCGCCGCCGCGATCCCGGACGCTCGCTTCGAGCTGCTCGCAGGGGCCGGTCATGCGCCGCAGGTAGAGCAACCGGAGGGCCTATGCGAGCTCATCGCGCAATTCGCCTCCCGCGCGGCCTAGCTGTGGCCGCCAGACAGCGACGTCCGCGAGCTGACCGAGGTCGCGCGCACGGCCCGCCAGGTTCTCGCCGCCAGCGGCGTGACGCTCGAGTATCCCGTCAGGTGAACCGTCGCGCGACGAGTAGGCCGAAAGCTCGCCGCGGCCTGGGCGCGAGGTGGGCGTGCAACTGACGCCGACTGAGGCCCGTGGCCTCGCCTCGGACCCCCTCCCGCAGGTGCTGGCGGCGGCGCGGGAGCGGAGGGCGCGCGCGTCGGGCCTGGTCGTAACGTACTCGCCGAAGGTCTTCATCCCGCTGACGCAGCTCTGCCGCGACGTGTGCCATTACTGCACCTTCGCCGCGGCGCCCCGGCGCGGGCAGCGCGCTTACATGGATCGAGAAGCCATCCTCTCGATTGCGCGGGCGGGCGCCGAGAGCGGATGCCACGAGGCGCTTTTCACGCTCGGCGACAAGCCGGAGCTGCGATATAAGGTGGCCCGAGAGGAGCTTGCTGAGCTGGGCTGCGCGAGCACCGTCGAGTACCTCGCGCGGATGGCCGAGCTCGTCCTCGAGGAGACCGGGCTGCTTCCGCATGCGAACGCGGGCGCTCTCACCGCGGAGGAGCTGGCGCTGCTGCGCCGGGTCTGCCCCTCCCAGGGGATCATGCTGGAGAGCTCGGCCGCGCGCTTGGCTTGGCGCGGGGGACCCCACTTCGGCTCACCCGACAAGCGGCCCACGGTGCGGCTGGCGACGATCGACGCCGCCGGTGAGCTCGCGATTCCGCTGACGACCGGCATCCTCGTGGGGATCGGTGAGACGCGGGCGGAGCGCATCGACGCCCTGCTGGCGATCCGCTCGCTGCACGCGCGCCACGGGCACATCCAGGAGGTGCTGGTCCAGAACTTCCGCGCGAAGTCGTCGACGAAGATGGCGGGGTTTCCGGAGCCGTCGCTGGACGAGCTGCTCTGGACAGCGGCGGTGGCGCGACTCGTGCTGCCGCCCGGCGTCTCGATCCAGGTACCGCCGAATCTCTCGTACGACGAGTTCCCACGGCTGCTCGATGCCGGCATCGACGACTGGGGCGGGATCTCGCCGGTCACGATCGACCACGTCAACCCCGAGGCGGGCTGGCCGCACGTCGACCGTCTGAGGGAGGCGACGCGAGCGGCGGGGCTCGAGCTGGTGCCGCGGCTCACGGTACATCCGCGCTATGCGCGCGATCCGGAGCGGTGGCTCGACAAGCGGCTCGTCCCGCAGGTGCTTCGGTTGACCGATGCCGACGGGCTCGCCCGCAGCGACGGCTGGATCGCCGGCCACAGCGCGAGTCCCCCTGCGGCCGATGGCTCGCCGGCGCCAGCTGCGACGCGTCGGGACGCGACCTCTCCGGTACGAAGCGCCCTCGACAGCGTCCGCCGAGGCGACCAGCTGGGCGAGGAGGAGCTGTGTGCGCTGTTCGGCGCTCGAGGGAGCGACCTGGCGGCGGTCGTGGGGGCTGCGGACCGGCTACGACGGGAAGTCTGCGGCGAAGAGGTGACCTACGTCGTCACGCGCAACATCAACTACACGAACGTCTGCTACTTCCGATGTGGGTTCTGCGCGTTTTCCAAGGGCAAGCTCGCCCGCAACCTCCGTGGGCAGCCTTACGTGGTGCCGGTGGAGGAGATAGTGCGCCGCTCGCGTGAAGCCTGGGAGCGCGGCGCGGTCGAGCTGTGCCTGCAGGGAGGCATCCACCCCGGGTTCACCGGCGACTTCTACCTCGAGGTGCTCGAGGCGGTGAAGAGCGAGCTGCCCGAGCTCCACCTCCATGCGTTTTCGGCGCTGGAGGTCTGGCAGGGAGCTCAGACGCTGAACCTGTCCCTGGAGGAGTATCAGCGGCGGCTCTTGAGCGCCGGCCTGTCGTCGTTGCCGGGCACGGCGGCCGAGATCCTGGACGACGAGGTGCGCCGGGTGCTGTGCCCGGACAAGATTCCCACCGACGTCTGGCTGCGCGTGCATGACAGCGCCCACCGACTCGGCCTCAAGTCGACGACGACGGTGATGTTCGGACACATAGACGGACCGCGCAACTGGGCCCGGCACCTGATCGCGCTGCGCGAGCAGCAGAAGCTCACGGGCGGGTTCACGGAGTTCGTCCCCCTTCCGTTCGTGCACATGGAGGCGCCGCTCTACCTGAGGGGCCAGGCGCGCCGCGGACCGACCTTCCGCGAGGCGATCCTGATGCACGCGGTGGGCCGGCTTGCGCTTCATCCGTGGATCACGAACGTCCAGGCCTCGTGGACAAAGCTGGGCGTCGAAGGGGCCCAGGTGGCCCTGAGGAGTGGCGCCAACGACTTCGGCGGCACCTTGATGAACGAGTCGATCTCACGCGCCGCGGGGGCCCGTCACGGGCAGGAGATGCCGCCTGAGCGGATCGAGGCCGCAGTGCGCTCGATTGGGCGGCGTCCACGCCAGCGGACGACCCTGTACGCGACCCCAGATCCGGAGCGCGTACGCCTCTCACATGGGGCGCCGCCGCTGCGCGAGCCGGTGCAGCTGCGCGCCGAGGAGGCGGGGCTGCGCCGCCCGGCGAAGCTCCTCAGGTCGGCCGTGCCTGCAGGCGGCTGACGCATGCTGCTCGAGGCTGAGCGTCACCTCGTTGCCCGCTACGGCGCGCGCATGTGGCGCGAGGGCCTCGTCACGGGTACCTACGGGAACATCAGCGTCTGCACCGGTGGCCGCATAGCGATCACTCCTACCGACATGCGGTACGGTGGGATGAAGCCCGCCGACGTCTGCGTCGTCGACCTGGCCGGCACTCAGATGGACGGTGGCGCGCGGCCCTCTTCGGAGCTTCGGATGCACGTGCTGCTGCACGGCAGAGAGGGCGACGGCGCCATCGTCCATACGCATTCCCACTACGCGACGGCACTCGGCTGCGTGGTCGACGAGATCCCCGCGCTGCACTACGCGGTCGCCGAGTTCGGCGGGCCGATCCCGACGGTCCCCTACGAGCCTGCGGGGTCGGCCGACCTGGCCGAGCGGGTGCACGCAGCACTGGCGGACCGGGCTGGCGTGCTGTTGCAGAGTCATGGCGCGGTCACGATCGGCGCCTCTCTGCGGCAGGCCTACGCGCGGGCCGTGACGCTCGAATGGGTCGCGCGGATCTATCACCACGCGCGGATGATCGGAGAGCCCCGGCGGTTGGAGGAGGCGCGCTTCGCGCAGCTCCCGCGGCGGAGTGCTACACCTTGAGCCCGCGGGGGCCCCGTCCAGCCGCTCTCAGCGAGATGCGCTCGCGAGGCCTGCCACACCAACCGGTGTGGACCGACCGAACAGCACTCCACCGACCTTGGCGACCGGCGCAGCGGCCGCCACCCCGACGGTGCTAGCGGCATCCGCTCGTGGTAGTAGACGCCCACGACGTCGCTAGCGGCAGGGCCAAGGCTTGTCCCTCCTCGCCTTGGCCCTGCCATCGCCGACCTGCGGCGAGTCCGCGGAACGCAGGGGCGCGACTCGTTCGAGCTTTCCGTGTGTCGGAGGCGACCACCCTGTCAGGGCCGGTTGAAAACTGAACCCCTTTGCGCCGGTTGAATGTTGACCCCGCGGTGAGAGCGACCGCTTGCGGAGCCGAGCCGTAGGCGAGGCGTAGCAGGCGGTCGGCGCGGCGCTGAGCGGGCATCTGAAGGCGGGGGAGTGGAACCGGGCGGCGGTTGGCGGCGAGATCGAGACCGTGGCGGCGGTATTTGAGCGATCTGGCCGTCGGCGAGGCTCTCAGCGCCGCTCTGCGGGCCTGGGCGGAGGCGCCGCGGGTGAGTTGTCAGCCGATCTCAGCGGGCGGCGCGGTGCCGAGGTCCTTGTCGCGCAGTCGGTAGGAGTCGCCCTTGAGGCTGAGGATCTCGGCGTGGTGGACGAGGCGGTCGATCATCGCGGCGGCGGTGGCGTCGTCGCCGAAGATCTCGCCCCAGGCCGAGAACGGCTTGTTGCTGGTGGCGATCAGCGAGGCGCGCTCGTAGCGGCGGCTGACGAGCATGAACATCAGGTTCGCGGCCTGGGGGTCGAACGGGATGTAGCCGACCTCGTCGCAGACGAGCAGCGGGTAGCGCTCGAGCCTGCGCAGCTCGTCGTCGAGGCGGCCCTGGCGCTGCGCGTCGGCGAGCAGCGCGACCCATTCGGTTGCGGTGTGGAAGATGACGCGCTGGCCGGCGAGGCAGGCGCGGATCGAGAGCGCGATCGCGAGGTGTGTCTTGCCGGTGCCGGGCGAGTAGGTGTCGCACTACTCATTGTGTTGATCCGTTG
>JBBDYQ010000011.1 GCA_040901445.1 Thermoleophilaceae bacterium
CGCGCCACGGACGAGGCCGTGGCGCGCGGGGTGATCGGGGTGCCGACCGTGGCGGTGGGCGACGAGCTGTTCTGGGGTGACGACCGGCTCGAGGAGGCCGCGGCGGCGGCCCACGGCCGGCGACCCGGTTCGTAGGTTCGCGCAGGTACTGGCTCGGCGGACACTCGCTCCGTCCGAGCACGCTCGCTCGCGCGCCGAGCGGAGGGCGCGAAGCAGACCGGACCGAGGCCGAGCCGTGTACGCAATCGTGTACCATCTGTCGATGGCGAAGACGGTCCCCGTACGCGAGTTCCGCAGGAATCTCAGTCAGTTGCTGAGCGACGTCGCTGATCGCCGCGACCACGTGCTCGTCAGCCGCCACGGCAGGCCGGCCGCCGCCCTGGTCCCGGTCGACGAGTACGAGGCGCTCGAGGAGACTGCGGAGATCCTCTCCGACCCCGATGCACTCGCCGCGCTCGAGGCCGGGCTCGCCGAGCTGCAACGGGACGAGACCGTGACGCTTGATGATCTTCGCCGCGAGCTGGCCGAGCGCCGAGCCGGCCGCTGAACGGTGGCTCGAGTTGTCCTCGCGCGCCGCGCGCGTCGCGAGCTGCTCGAGCTCGACTGGCCGCTCATTGACGCGATCGAGAACGCACTCGGACTGCTTGGACGCGCGCCTCACGAAGGGCGCCCCCTGCGCGGGCGACTGCGAGGCCTGCGGTCCCTGCACGCCGGTGCCTATCGCGTCATCTACCAGGTCACCGATGCCGACCAGACCGTCCGCGTCGCCGCTATCCGCCACCGCTCCATCGCCTACCGCTCCGACCCGCGCTGACTAACCCGTCCGGGCCACCACCAGCCTGTCCACCCCCGACTCGGCGCCCCACACCTCGCCGGGACGGCCCAGGAGCTGGCGCACGGCGGCGCCGTCGCTGGGCAGCTCGAAGGAGCGGAAGCGCTCGGTCTCGGGGTCGAAGCGCACCAGCGCGTTGGAGCCGAAGTCGGTGATCCACACATGGTCGTCCTCGTCCACGTACACCGCGTAGGGCATCGGGTTCTCGCCCGGCAGCGGCCACTCGCGCCAGCCGTCGCGCTCGGGGTCGTAGCGGGCCAGGCGCCCGGCGTTCCACTCGCTCACCCAGATCCGCCCGCGTGAGTCGGGCCACACCCGCCGCGCCCCCTGGCCGGCGGTCGGTGGCTCGATCGGGGCGGCGTCGCCCGAGCGGGTGTCGATCTCGGCGATGTGGCTGCCCGCCAGCGAGGCATAGAAGACGTCGCCGCCCGGCGTCGTCGCGATCCCGTACGCACCCGCTCCGCGCGGAGCCGGGAAGACCTCGACCTCGCCGCCGTCGGGGTCGAGCCGGCCATAGAAGCCCGTCTGGCCGGTGAACCAGAGCACGCCGTCGTCGTCGAAGGTCGCCGTGTTCAGGTTCGCTGCCGGCGCGCTCGCCGGCAGCGGGAAGCTCTCGACCTCGTCACTCTCGGGATCCACGCGCACGATCGCGTTGAGCCCGCCGTCGGTGACCCAGGGCGCTCCGTCCGGCCCCACGATCACCCCGTGCGGCCGCGAGCCGGCGCCCAGCGGGATCTCGCGCACGTCGCCCGTGTCGGGATCGAGCGATCCGAGCTCGCCGCTGCCCTGCGCCGTGTACCAGACGCTGCCGTCGTCGGCGGGAGCCACGTCGTGCGGACGGGAGCCGTCGGGGAGGTCGAACTCCTCGAGCGTCACGCGCGCCGGCGGCGCCGGCTCGGGCTCCGGCGCCGTGGCGGTGGGCGGCGCGGGCGACGTGGCGCCGCGGTCGGGCTCGTCCTCGCCGCCGTTGCATCCGGCGAGTGCCAGGACGACGGCGCTGAGTACGCGCGCGGCCACGCGACCGATGGTACGCCGCCGCCGTTCGATAACGTCGCACGCGATGGCGAGAGAGACGCAGGCTGCACGGAAGCGCTCGGGCTCCACCGCCCACTCGCTGCCCGACGCGGAGACCTGCGAGGCGGTGCTGCGACGCATGATGCTCATCCGCCGCTTCGAGGAGCGCGCCGGCGAGATGTACGCCAAGGCGAAGATCGGGGGCTTCCTCCACCTGTGCATCGGCGAGGAGGCCACGGTGGTCGGCGCCACCCAGGCGCTGCGCGAGACCGACTACCTCATGTCCACCTACCGCGAGCACGGCCAGGCGCTCGCCCGCGGCACCCCGGCGAACGCCGTCATGGCCGAGCTCTTCGGCCGCGTGGACGGCTGCTCCAAGGGCCGCGGCGGCTCGATGCACCTGTTCGACATGGAGCGGCGCTTCCTCGGCGGCTACGGCATCGTGGGCGGCAACCTGCCGCTGGCGGCGGGGGTCGCGCTCGCCTCCGACTACGAGGGGACCGAGGACGTCACCCTCTGCATGTTCGGCGACGGCGCCACCAACCAGGGCACCTTCGGCGAGACGATGAACCTCGCGGCGCTGTGGTCGCTGCCCGTCGTCTTCATGGTCATAAACAACCAGTTCGGAATGGGCACGTCGCTCGAGCGCCACTCCGCCGTCACCGACCTGTCGAGGAAGGCGGAGGGCTTCGGCGTGCCCGGCTCGCAATGCGACGGGATGGACGTGCTCGACGTGCACGCGGTGGTCACGGAAGCGCTGCGCTGCGCCCGCGAGGAGCGCAGGCCGCAGCTGGTGGAGGCGGTCACCTACCGCTTCCGCGGCCACTCGATGGCCGACCCGGAGGAGTACCGCACCAAGGACGAGGTCGAGGAGTGGCGCCGCCGCGACCCCATCGCCGCCTTCTCCAAACGGCTCGTGGACGAGAGCGTGTTCCCCGCCGAGCAGGTGGAGGCCTGGGACCAGGAGGGCACCGAGGTCGTCGACGAGGCCGTCCGCTTCGCCGACGCCTCTCCGTTCCCCGACCTCGACTCCCTCTACGACGACATCTACGTGCTCGAGGAGGGCCGCGCTCCCGCCTGGTGGTCGGTGGACGAGCGCTCGCCCGAGCCCCACCGCGGCGAGGAGGAGCGCGAGTCCGGGGTGATCCCGCACCAGCTGGCGGAGGCCGGCGCCGCGTACGCCAGCGTGGGCGAGCAGCAGGCGCGCCGCCGCCGGGAGGAGGGCGACGAGGAGGAGCCCGCCGAGGAGGGCGCGGGCTGATGGCCGTCATGCGCTACCGGGAGGCGCTCAACCAGGCGCTGCGCGAGGAGATGGAGGCCGACGAGCGCGTCTTCATCATGGGCGAGGACATCGGCGTGTTCCAGGGCGCCTTCAAAGTCACCCAGGGGCTGCTCGAGGCGTTCGGCGAGAAGCGCGTGCGCGACACGCCGATCTCGGAGAACACCATCGTGGGCATGGGCGTGGGCTCGGCCATGGCGGGGCTGCGCCCGGTGGTGGAGATCATGACGGTCAACTTCGCCCTGCTGGCCATGGACCAGGTCGTGAACTCCGCGGCCTCGATCCACTACATGTTCGGCGGCCAGGCCCGGGTGCCGCTCGTGATCCGCATGCCCCAGGGCGGTGGACACCAGCTCGGCCCGACCCACTCGCACTCGCTCGAGGCGCTGTTCCTGCACGTGCCCGGCCTGCTGGTGGCGGTGCCCTCCACCGCCGCGGACGCCAAGGGCCTGCTCAAGGCCGCCATCCAGGACGACAACCCGGTGATCTTCATCGAGCACGAGACCCTCTACGGCCAGCGCGGCGAGGTGCCCGAGAACGGCGGCCCGATGCGCTTCGGCGAGGCGGCCGTGCGGCGCGAGGGCACCGACGCCACGGTCATCGGCATCTCGCGCATGGCGGTCACCGCGGGGAAGGCGGCGGAGAAGCTCGAAGCCGAGCACGAGATCGACGTCGAGGTCATCGACCCGCGGACGCTGCGCCCTCTGGACCTCGACACCATCCTCGAGTCCGTGCGCAAGACCAACCGCGCCGTGATCGTGGAGGAGGGCTGGCCGCACGGCGGCGTGGGCGCCAACCTCGCGGCGCTCATCCAGGAGCAGGCGTTCGACCATCTCGACGCGCCCGTGCAGCGGGTCACGGGCGCCGACGTGCCCATGCCCTACTCCAAGCCGCTCGAGCAGGCCGCCTTCCCGCACGAGGAGCATGTCGTTCAGGCCGTCCTCGCCACCTTCCAGGATCTGTAGCCGTGGCCGCCGACGTCGTCATGCCCCGCCTGTCGGACTCCATGGAGGAGGGCACCGTGCTCAAGTGGCTCGTGGACGTCGGCGGCGAGGTCAAGCGCGGCGAGCCGCTGGTGGAGATCGAGACCGACAAGGCCAACATGACGTACGAGTCCGACACCAGCGGAACGCTCATCGAGGTGCTGGCGAAAGAGGGCGACACATTGCCCGTGGGCGAGCCGATCGCGCGCATCGGCGAGGCCGGCGAGGCGCCGTCGGGCAACGGCGCGGGGAAGGCGGCGCCGGCCGAGAAGGAGGCCGAGCGAGAGCCCGAGCCGGTGGCCGCCAAGGCCGAGCCGGAAACGAAGGGCGAGCCCGCCGCCAGGGCGCGGCGGGCCCCGGCTGCCGGCGACGGCGCCGACGGGCGCGTGAAGGCGTCCCCCGTCGCCCGTCGCATGGCGCGGGAGCTGGGCGTGGAGCTCGAGCGCGTTGAGGGCTCGGGGCCCGGCGGGCGGATCGTGAAGGCGGACGTGGAGGCCGCCGCGCGCGGGGGTGGCGGCGCGCCGGGGGAAGCCGCCGCTCCGGCCGCGGTCCCCGCCGCCCCGCAGCCCGCCGCCGCGCAGCCCGCGGGGGAGGCCGGCGCCAAGGGCGAGCTGTCGGTGCAGGAGCTCACGCGCCTGCAGCAGACCGTGTCGCGCCGGATGGCGGAGTCCAAGGCCACCGCGCCCGACTTCGTGCTCGAGGTGGAGGTGGACATGAGCGCGTGCGTGGAGCTGCGCGCGCGGCTCAAGGAGGTCTCGGATCCCGCGCCGTCGTTCAACGACATGGTCGTCAAGGCCTGCGCGGCCGGCCTGCGCGAGCACCCGCGGGTGAACGGCGCCTACCGCGACGGGCGCTTCGAGCTGTTCTCGCGCGTGAACGTGGGCGTGGCCGTGGCGGCGCAGGACGCCCTGGTGGTGCCCACCGTCTTCGACGCCGACAGGAAGTCGCTGGGGCAGATCGCCCGTGACGCCCGCGCGCTGATCGAGAAGGTCCGCGAGGGCACCGTCACGCCGCCGGAGCTGTCGGGCGGCACGTTCACCGTATCCAACCTCGGCATGTACGGCATCGACGTGTTCACGGCCATCATCAACCCGCCGCAGGCGGCCATCCTCACCGTCGGCTCGCTCAAGAAGCGCGCCGTGGTGGACGACGACGGCCGCATCGTGGCGCGCGACACCATGACGCTGACGCTGGTGTGCGACCACCGCATCCTCTACGGCGCCGACGGCGCGCGGTTCCTGGCCCGCGTGCGCGAGCTGCTCGAGCAGCCGCTGGCGCTGGCGCTGTAGGCGCCGGGGCCGCTCAGGCGGGGAGCTCTTCCGGAACGCCGAACTGCCGGAAGGCCGCGGGCGTCACGAAGCCCGTGATCTCCTCGATCTTCGAGCCGCGCAGCGTGAGCACCTGGAGCACGCCGGGCCGGAAGACGTCGTCCTCCGGATCCCAGCGATAGGTGGCGAACGCCGGCTGCCCGTTGGCCCGGATGGGGATCACGCGCACGCGGCGCCTGCCCTCCAGGTCGTACACACGCCCCGAGAACGCCCAGTCGCGCAGGAACACGATCACGCCGCCGCCGCGGAACCAGGTGGCCATCGGCGGCATCGTGATCGTTGCGTCGTCCGCCAGCATCGCGGCCACCGCCTCGACGTCGCCCCGCTCCCAGGCGTCCACGTAGCTCTCCACCACCTCGCGCAGCCCGGCGTCGCCGAGCGCGCGCAGCGTGGCCTGCTGGCTCTGCTCGGGCAGCCGCTCGTCCACGGCGGCGCGGGCGCGCTGGAGGGCGCTGTTCACGGACGCCGCCGTCGTGTCGAGCGACTCCGCGACCTCCTTCGCCGAGAAGCCCAACACCTCGCGCAGGATCAGGACCGCGCGCTGCCGGGCCGGGAGGTGCTGCAGCGCCGCGATGAACGCGAGCTCCACGCTCTCGCGAAGCTCGTAGCGGGCCTCCGGCGCCGCAAGGCCGTCCTCTGCGCCGAGCCTCTCGTCCGGGTAGGGCTCCACCCACACCGACTCCACCAGCGGCTGCCCCGGGCCCTCGTGGGGATCGGCCGCCGGGCCGTAGTCGATGGGGAGCACCCGCTTGGGCCGCTTGGCCACCACGTCCAGGCAGGTGTTGGTGGCGATCCTGTACAGCCACGAGCGCAGTGAGCTGCGGCCCTCGAACCTCTCCAGGCCGCGCCAGGCCCGCAGGAGCGCGTCCTGCAGGGCGTCGTCTGCATCGTGCGCCGAGCCGAGCATGCGGTAGCAGTGCGCGTGCAGCTCCGCGCGGTGGGGCTCCACCTGGCGGCGGTAGGTCGCCTCGTCCATCATCGCTCGCACAGTAGACCGGCGCAGGGTGGAGAACTCATCGCTGCCACCGTCCTGCTTTGGGCCGGGCGGCTTCAGGCGGTCAACGCAACAGTTCCGCCATCTTTTCAGCTGGGGTTCG
>JBBDYQ010000012.1:0-15133 GCA_040901445.1 Thermoleophilaceae bacterium
GGCGGTCGGCGTCGCCTGCGGTGCGGATGGTGATGTCGTTCGGGTTCATCGGCGTCCTCTCTGTCGGTCCGAGGAGCACCATGGCACCACTGAGTCATCAGCGCAACTAAACCTTCTAACCCCGGACATAAGAGGCGCTATTACCCCTTGAAGTCGAGGATGGCGCGCGCCACCAGCTCCGCGTCGTCGGCCATCGGCACGTGGCCCAGTCCGGGCAGCTCCACCAGCCGCGCTCCCGGGATCCGTTCGGCGAAGCGCGGGCCCTGGCGCACGGGAAGCAGCAGGTCACGCGTGCCCCAGAGGATGAGCACCGGGCAGCCGATCTGCTCGAGCCCGCGGCACCGGTCGCTGATCATCGCCTCGTGCGTGGGGAGGAAGTTCGAGCGCGCGAGCGCGCGCAGCCCGTAGACGATGTCCTCGGGGTCGGCACGCCACGGCCGCGCGGAGATGCCCGCGAGGAAGACCGTCCGCACGACCGCGTTGCGCAGCAGCTCCGCGCGGCTCTCGAGCAGCTTGGCGGCGGCGAGCTGGGTGCGCAGGAAGCGGTCCGCCCACAGCCGCTCCTTCTCGCTCCACATGCCCGCGGGCGAGATCGCCACCACCGACGCGGCCCGCCCGCGGCGCGCGAGCTCGAGGGCGATCCAGCCGCCCAGCGAGTTGCCGGCGAGCGCCGGGCGCTCCAGCCCGGCGGCGTCGAGCTCGCGCTCCATCGCGTCGGCCAGGGCGCCCACGTCGGGACGTATCCCGGCCAGGAGCCGCGGCGACTCGCCGAAGCCCGGCAGGTCCACCGCCAGCACGTCGCGTTCCGCCTCGGCGAGCATGAGCACCGGCGCCCACGAGCGCAGGTTGGCACCGAGGCCGTGGAGGAGGACCAGCGCCTCCCCTGAGCCGCTGCGGCGATGGTTGAGGCGAGGCGGCTCCACGGGCCGCGGAGCCTATCCCCTCGCGTAGTCCGCCAAGCCCGATGAAGTCGAGAAAGGTGCAGGTACGTGGTGCTCGGGATGCTCGCCCTGCGAGGCCCGTCCACGCCGTATCAGCTCGAGCGTGCGGTCGACGGCTGAACATCCAGCGCCTGGCCGGGTTCGGGGCGATCGAAGAGCGCGTGGCCGACCGCCCGGACATCCCGGCGCGTGTGGCCCCGCTCGAGCTCGGCGTCCGCATCACGCGCGCGACGATCGCCTTCTGGGAGGAGGTCGCGGCGGATCCGCCGGCGACGGCCTGAGCTCGGAGGCCTGCTGCTACCATCCCGCGCCGCATGCCCAGCATCAATCAGCTCGTCCGCAAGGGCCGCAAGCGTCCCAAGAAGAAGGTGGCCACCCCGGGCCTGAAGTCCGGCCAGGGTCGCAAGAAGCGTCTGTCCGCCCCTCAGCGGCGGGGAGTCTGCACGCGCGTCTACACGACCACGCCCAAGAAGCCCAACTCGGCGCTGCGCAAGGTCGCGCGCGTGCGGCTCACCAACGGCATGGAGGTCACGGCGTACATCCCGGGCGAGGGCCACAACCTGCAGGAGCACTCCGTCGTGCTCGTGCGCGGCGGCCGCGTCAAGGATCTTCCGGGCGTGCGCTACAAGGTCGTGCGCGGCACGCTCGACGCCGCCGGCGTGTCGGACCGCAAGAAGGCCCGCTCGCAGTACGGCGTGAAGGCCAAGTAGGGAGCTGGGGGATGCCGCGCCGCGCAGCTGCAGGGGCCCGCCTCATCGAGCCCGATTCCGTCCACGGCTCGAAGCTGGTCCAGCAGGTCATCAACAAGGTGATGCTGTCGGGCAAGAAGTCCACCGCCGAGCGCATCGTCTACGACGCGCTGGAGATCCTCGCCAAGAAGTCCGGCGCGTCGCCCGTCGAGGCGCTCGAGACCTCCATCAAGGCGCTCACGCCGGTGCTCGAGGTCCGCTCGCGCCGCGTCGGCGGCGCCACCTATCAGGTCCCGGTCGAGGTGCCGCCGCCCCGCGCCCGCACCCTCGCCGTCCGCTGGCTCGTGGAGTTCGCCCGCCAGCGGCGCGAGAAGACGATGTCGGAGCGCCTGGCCAACGAGCTGCTCGACGCGCAGTCGCAGCAGGGCAACGCCTTCAAGCGCAAGGACGACATCTACCGCATGGCGCAGGCGAACAAGGCCTTCGCCCACTACCGCTGGTAGCAGCGGGGCTGCGACCGGCGCACTTCTGCGTCCTCGGGGTTCGGCGTGCGGTGCACGCCTTCACCCCTGCGTCCTTGAATTGCTTGGTCTCGCATCCGCTGCTCCCAGCGGTTTCCGGGTAGTCCTTGCGGCATCGGGTACTCGCTCGGGAGCAACCCGAGACAGGAGAGCACCATGCCCGCCGCCAACCTCGTAGAGCAGCTCGTCAAGTACCTCGCCGACGCGCACGCGATCGAGACCCAGGCCCTGGCGCAGCTGCGCACCGCGCCCGACATCGCCGAGGATCCAGGCCTCGAGTCCGCCTTCCGCGAGCACCTCGAGGAGACCGAGGGGCAGGAGCGCCTCATCCGCGAGCGGCTCGAGGCCCACGGGGGCAAGCCGTCGCCGGTGAAGGAGGCGGTGATGGCCGCGGGTGGGAAGGGGTTCATCCTGTTCGCTCGCTCGCAGTCCGACACGCCGGGCAAGCTCACCGCCCATGCCCTCTCGTACGAGGCGCTCGAGTTCGCGAGCTACGAGCTGCTCATGCGCGTGGCCGAGCGCGCCGGCGATCCCCAGACTGCCGAGGCCGCGCGCACGATCCGGGACGAGGAGCACCGGATGATGGATCGCCTCGAGGGCTGCTTCGACGGAGCGGCCGAGGCGTCACTGGCCGCGAAGGGCGCCGAGGACGCGGCGAGCGAGATCAACGGCTACCTCGCGGACGCCCATGCGATCGAGGCGCAGGCGCTTCAGCTGCTCGACAAGGCGCGGGACATCGGTGGCGACACGGAGCTGCAGCGGCTCTACGCCGAGCACCTCGAGGAGACCCGCGGCCACCAGCGCCTGCTCGAAGGGCGGCTCCAGGAGCGCAACGCCGGACCCTCGAAGCTCAAGGACGCCGCGATGCGCGCCGGTGCGCTCAACTGGGCCATGTTCTTCGGTGCCCAGCCGGACACTCCCGGCAAGCTGGCCGCCTTCGCGTTCGCCTTCGAGCACCTCGAGATCGGCGGCTACGAGCTGCTCAAGCGCGTCGCGGCGAAGGCCGGCGACACCGAGACGATCCGCGTCGTGGACGAGATCCTCGCGGAGGAGCGCTCCGCTGCCGACAAGATCGCAGCCACCTTCGACCGCGCGGCCGAGGCGTCCCTGGAGGCCGTCGGCGCCTGACCGGTCAGCTTCGGCCGGCGGGAGCGTGCTCCCGAGGGCCGTCCGCGGAGAGCGGATCCGCGGAGGGCTCGTCGCCGCGTTTCCTCCACCTGGCCCAGAGCGCGACGATCACCGAGCAGGCGAGGATCGCGATCACCGGCTCGAAGGGCGCCCGGTAGCGCGTGGTCGCGTCCAGGGTGAAGACGACGGACGAGGCCAGCGCTATCCCCAGAATCGGTATGACGAGGTCGCGGCGGGCGCGTGCGCGCCAGAGGCCGACGAGAGCCAGCGGCAGGAGCACCCAGTACATGACGAGGCCGATCCAGGTGAGCGCCTCGGAGCGTCCCGCGAACGGCACCTCGTCGAGCACGTGCGAGGGGCGGCGGATGTCCCACAGGCGTGTGATGCCGTTCCAGAAGAAGGCCTGGGGCACCGACTCCGGGTGCTCCTCGATGTAATCGAACATCAGCTCGCGCAGCTCGGCGCGGAACTCCGTCTCGGTGAGCTGTGGCAGCCGGGCCTCGAGGTCGCGCACGCTCGCAGGCTGGGGACGCCATATGTATGGCTTCTCCGGGTCGTTGGCGGCGTCGTCGTTGAAGGTTCCGTAGCCCGCCGCGTCCTGCGCGGAGATCGGCACGAAGCCACCCTGGATGTCGTAGTTGCGATACGTCCAGGGGGCCACCACGAGCACCATCACCCCCACGGTCACGGCCGTCATCGCCGTGCCCCGCTTCCAGCCGGCGGCGATCCACCATGCGAGCGCGATGCCTGCCAGGAGCATCAGGGAGCTCGGACGGGTGAGGGCGATGACGCCCATGAGCGCCCCGGTGACCGCGGCGCGGCGGGGCGTGGGGTAGTGGCCGAGCACCACGAGCAGCAGGAGGAGCATCAACGGCGTCGCGACCGACTCCGGGTAGAGGCGCACCTCGAACTGCCAGGCGAACGGATAGACCGCGACGACGGCGGCCGCGAGGATGCCCACCCGCGGGTTGAAGAGGCGCCGCCCGAGCAACCAGGTGAGGCCGATCGTGAGCGACCCGAGGAGGACGGCCTGGATGGCCAGGACCTTGTCGAAGCCAATCCCCACGATCCAGTACCAGACGCCCACCCACACCGGATAGCCGGGCGCCTTCCAGAGCGTCTCATGGGGCTCCCCGGTGGGCCTGGTGCCCCACAGGAACTGCCCGTTGGCGAGGAACCGGCCCTGCGTGTCGTAGTCGGGCTCGTCGCCCACGAGCACATGGCCCTTCGTGATGATCACGTAGGCCAGGCGCAGCGCCACGCCCAGGGCGATCGCCGCCGCCACGAGCAGCAGCTCGCGCCGGCCGACCGGCACCGACCCGGCGATCCGCTCGCCGAGCGCGCGCAGCCTGGTCAGGTCAGGACCCCTCATCGGCGCGGCGAGTCTAACCGTGCCGCGACGGCGCCCGCGCCGGCATGGGACCGAGGTTCAGGCGGCCGGCCTGGCGATGATCCAGGTGTGCGGCGCGCCCCGCCTCAAGACGAGCCACTGGGCCATCAGAGCCGGGCTCCGCGGTGCACGCTGATGCTCCCACCCGGCCCCGTAGCGCATCAGGTAGGGGCGCCCGCTGGAGACGATCTCGTATCCCGCTGCCGTCACCATGCGCTCGCGCCCGGCGGCGTTCGGGATCCACCAGAACGGCCGCGGCGACTCCATCGCGATCTCCGCGGAGGGCTGCCGGGGCCGCAGGATCGAGAGCGGAACTGAGACGGGGTCGTTCGACATCAAGAGTCCGTCCGGCCTGAGTACGCCCCGGATCGCCTTCAGGGCGTCCACCGGGTTGCGGAGGTGGAGGAGGAGCGTGCCGATGAAGGCGAAGTCGAACCGGCCGATGTCGTCCGGATCGAGGTCGTAGACCGAGAGGTTGCGCCGCTCGACCCTCGACTCCAGCGCGCGGTGCGCGATGCTGAAGGTCGAGTCGCGCCGGTCGAGGCTCTCGCGCGTCTCCGAGCCCAGGGCGGGCGCTATCCCCGGGAAGTCCAGCTCGCTCGGGTCGTCGAGGTCGATGCCGATGACCTCCGAGGCGCCGCGGCGCTCCATCTCGAAGGCCCAGAACCCGTCGCGAGTGCCGACGTCGAGGCAGCGCCTGCCCTGCAGCGAGGCCGGGATGGGGATCCTCCGGGCCGTATCGGGCAGGTCGTAGTCGCCGGGCGTGACGATGCCGCCCGGCAGCTCCATCGAGTGGTACCAGCGCGCCTCCTGAACTTCCCCCCGCAACCGCTCGCGCGTGATCGCGTCGACGGTCAAGTTGCTGCGGATCCTACGGCAAGTCCGGCCCCGGCGGGGACAGCTTCACGGGCGCCGCGAGAGCGCCAGCCGGCCCGCGCCCGCCAGCAGCGCCAGCGCGCCGGCGCCGATCGTGAGCGCCACGGCCGGCCCGGCCTGGCCCTCGGCCTGGTCGAAGTTGCGGCCCACCGCGCCGGTGACGTCCACGTCCGGGAGGTCCACGATGAGCGCGATCGCGAGCACGACCATGCCGGCGAACACGAGCGCGCCCGCGGCAGGGCGGCTGCGCCCCGGGCCGGCGCCCCACGCCATCAGGAGCGTGAGCAGCGCGATCGGGATCAGCGCGAACCCGTGCTGCTCGCCGCCGCTGGTGACGCAGTCGTCGGCCACCTCCGGTCCGGCGCTTCGGCTGAGCTCCTCGCACGAGGCGGTGACCACCTCGATCGAGCGGTAGGTGGACAGCTCCGCAACCACCATCAGGACGGCTGCCACGACCCCGAGCAGGAGCACCGCGCCGGCCGCGCCGCCGCCCGCTCGGAGCCTCTCTTTCAGCCCGTTGGCGACCCGCGAAACCCTGCTATCGTTCCGACCCGCTTTCGGGGCGGCTTTGCGCTCCGTTGCGCGTTCGGTCACGCGAGCTCCTCGTTGTCCGGACGCAGTTCATCGACGCTCGATGGTGACGCCCACGACATAAGACCCCGGACCCGACCACACGACGGTGGAGGAATGGGCCCGGAAGGGCTTTTTTTCTGCTCCAAAACGGGAACCACGCTCACAGACATGCCACGAAAGATTTCACTCGAGAAGACCCGCAACATCGGGATCATGGCGCACATCGACGCCGGCAAGACCACCACGACCGAGCGCATCCTGTTCTACACGGGCCGCACCCACAAGCTCGGCGAGGTGCACGAGGGCGCCGCCGTCATGGATTGGATGGAGCAGGAGCAGGAGCGCGGGATCACCATCACCTCGGCGGCCACCACCGCCTCCTGGCGCGACTACCGCATCAACATCATCGACACGCCGGGGCACGTCGACTTCACCGTCGAGGTCGAGCGCTCACTGCGCGTCCTCGACGGCGCCATCGCCCTCTTCGACTCCGTCGCCGGCGTGGAGCCCCAGTCCGAGACGGTCTGGCGCCAGGCGGACAAGTACCGCGTGCCGCGCATCGCCTACATCAACAAGATGGACCGCACGGGCGCGAACTTCGACCAGTCGGTCAAGACGATGGAGGACCGCCTGGGCGCCAAGGCGATCCCGATCCAGCTTCCGATCGGCGCCGAGGGCGACTTCACGGGCCTCGTCGACCTCATCGGGATGAAGGCCATCGTCTACAAGGACGAGCTCGGCAAGGACTGGGAGGTGGTCGACCTGCCCGCCGACCAGATCGAGCGCGCCGAGGCGGCGCGCACGCACCTGCTCGAGGCCGTCGCCGAGTACGACGACGAGCTGATGGAGGCCTACCTCGCCGAGGAGGACATCGACACCGACCGCCTCAAGGCCGCCATCCGCAAGGCAACGCTCGACATCACGATCACCCCGGTCTTCTGCGGCTCGTCCTTCAAGAACAAGGGCGTGCAGCCGCTGCTCGACGCGGTGCTGGACTACCTTCCGAGCCCGCTCGACGTCCCGCCGGTGCAGGGGCTGGAACCCGTCAAGGGCGAGGAGGACCGTCCCGCCGTCCGCAATGCCTCCGACGAGGAGCCCTTCTCGGCGCTCGCGTTCAAGGTCATGTCCGACCCGTTCGTCGGCAAGCTCACCTATTTCCGCGTGTACTCCGGCAAGCTCGGCGCCGGCGGGCGCGTGCTCAACTCGGCCACCGGCCGCACCGAGCGTGCGGGGCGCATCCTGATGATGCACGCCAACGACCGCGAGGAGCAGGAGGAGATCTACGCGGGTGACATCGCCGCGGCGGTCGGCCTCAAGCAGACCTCCACCGGCGACACGCTGTGTGCGCCCGACGCTCCCATCAGGCTCGAGACGATCGACTTCCCCGAGCCGGTCGTGCACGTCTCCATCGAGCCCAAGACCAAGGCCGACCAGGAGAAGATGTCGGTCGCGCTCGGGCGCCTGGCCGAGGAGGACCCCACCTTCAACGTGCGCACCGACGAGGAGACCGGCCAGACCGTGATCTCCGGCATGGGCGAGCTCCACCTCGAGGTCATCGTGGACCGCATGCGGCGCGAGTTCAACGTCGAGGCCGCCGTCGGCCGCCCGCAGGTGGCCTACCGCGAGACCGTGCGCGGCGAGGCCACGAAGATCGAGGGCAAGTTCATCCGCCAGACCGGTGGCTCGGGCCAGTACGGCGTGGTCTACATCAACATCGAGCCGGCGCCGGGCGAGGGCTTCGACTTCGTCAACAAGATCAAGGGCGGCTCCGTGCCCTCGGAGTTCATCCCCGCGGTCGAGAAGGGCATCGAGGAGGCGCTGGAGACGGGCGTGCGCGCCGGCTACCCGATGGTCGACGTCCGCGTGACGCTCACCGACGGCAAGTACCACGACACCGACTCGTCGGAGATCGCCTTCAAGGTCGCCGGGTCGCTGGCGCTCCAGGAGGCCGCCAAGCGCGCCAAGCCCGTCATCCTGGAGCCGATCATGGCCGTCGAGGTCACCACGCCGCAGGAGTTCGTCGGCGACGTCATCGGCGACCTCTCCCGCCGGCGCGGCCGCGTCGAGGGCCAGGAGCCGCGTGGCAACGCGATCGTGGTCCAGGCCAGCGTGCCGCTGTCGGAGATGTTCGGGTACGCCACCGACGTGCGCTCGAACACCCAGGGCCGGGCCACCTATTCGATGCAGTTCGACCGCTACGAGGAGGTCCCGGCGAGCATCGCCGAGGAGATCGTCGAGCACCGCACCGGCGAGCCGGTCGGGGCGGGCGCATAAAGAGTATGTTTCCGAGGTTCGCCCGCGGCTAGCAGCTGCGCCGGACCGCCAAGCTTTTCGAAAGGAGCGACACCAAAGTGGCGAAGGAGAAGTTCGAGCGCGACAAGCCGCACGTCAACGTCGGCACCATCGGTCACATCGACCACGGCAAGACCACGCTGACGGCGGCGATCACGAAGGTGCTCTCCGAGACCTACGGCGGCCAGGCGCGCAGCTTCGAGGAGATCGACAACGCTCCTGAGGAGAAGGAGCGCGGCATCACGATCGCCACGTCGCACGTCGAGTACGAGACGGACAAGCGCCATTACGCGCACGTCGACTGTCCCGGGCACGCCGACTACGTGAAGAACATGATCACGGGCGCCGCCCAGATGGACGGCGCGATCCTCGTGGTCTCCGCGGCCGACGGCCCGATGCCCCAGACGCGCGAGCACATCCTGCTCGCCCGCCAGGTCGGTGTCCCCTACATCGTCGTGTTCCTCAACAAGGCCGACATGGTCGACGACGAGGAGCTGCTCGAGCTCGTCGAGGTCGAGGTGCGGGAACTGCTCTCGGAGTACGACTTCCCGGGCGACGACACCCCGTTCGTAACGGGCTCCGCGCTGAAGGCGCTCGAGGGCGACGAGGAGCACACGAAGAAGATCGTGGAGCTCGCCGAGCACCTCGATGCCTACATCCCGGAGCCCGAGCGCGAACTGGACAAGCCGTTCCTGATGCCGGTCGAGGACGTCTTCTCGATCACGGGCCGCGGCACCGTCGCCACCGGCCGCATCGAGCAGGGCGTGGTCAACACCGGCGACACGATCGAGATCGTGGGCATCAAGGAGGCCACGGACACCACGGTGGTCACCGGCGTCGAGATGTTCCGCAAGATCCTCGACCAGGGTCAGGCCGGCGACAACGTCGGCTGCCTGCTGCGCGGCACCAAGCGCGAGGACATCGAGCGCGGCCAGGTGCTCTGCAAGCCCGGTTCGATCAACCCGCACACCAAGTTCAAGGCCGAGGTCTACTGCCTGAAGAAGGAGGAGGGCGGCCGCCACACGCCGTTCTTCACGGGCTACCGCCCGCAGTTCTACTTCCGCACCACGGACGTCACCGGCGTCGCCAACCTGCCCGAGGGCACGGAGATGGTCATGCCGGGCGACAACGTCACGATGTCGATCGAGCTGATCCAGCCGATCGCCATGGATCAGGGCCTCCGGTTCGCGATCCGCGAGGGCGGTCGGACCGTCGGCTCGGGGGTGGTGACCGAGATCGTCGAGTAGGACGCGCTCGAAGGAGCTTTTGGGGGCGGGCCCCGAGGTAGTCAACGGGTCCGCCCTCGTCACGTCCGAAGTCGCACTCGCCACGTCATGGCAGCCATCACCCAGAACAAGATCCGCATCCGCCTCAAGGCGTACGACCACTCGGCGATCGAGGTGGCTGCCAGGGAGATCGTGGACACCGCCCAGCGCACCGGCGCCAGCGTGTCCGGGCCCGTGCCCCTGCCCACGGAGAAGAACGTCTACTGCGTCATCCGCAGCCCGTTCAAGGACAAGGACTCGCGTGAGCACTTCGAGATCCGCACGCACAAGCGGCTGATCGACATCCACCAGCCCACGCCGAAGACCGTCGACTCCCTCCAGCGCCTGGATCACCTCCCGGCAGGCGTCGACATCCAGATCCAACTCGTATGACCCAGTACCGTCGCATCCCGTCGTCCTCGGTCGCTCGTGTGCGTTCGCACACGTCGTTCCCTGCGTCCTCGGGGTGCTCGGTCCTGCGTCCTACGAGTGCGTGGAGGCTCTGATGGCCGCGCTCCTCGGGAAGAAGCTCGGCATGACCCAGGTCTTCGCCGAGGACGGCCGCGTCGAGCGCGTGACCGTGGTCGAGGCCGGGCCCTGCTGGGTCACCGGCATCCGCACGCACGAGCGCGACGGCTACGAGGCCGTCCAGCTGGCGTTCGGCGAGTCCACCGAGAAGGCGCTCAACAAGCCGCTGCTCGGCCATCTCGCGAAGGCCGATGCCCCGGCGCTGCGCCATGTGGCGGAGTTCCGCGACGAGGCGGGCGAGCTCCAGGTGGGGGAGCAGGTCACCGTGGAGGTCTTCGAGCAGGGCGACACCGTCAAGGTGTCGGGCGTCTCCAAGGGCAAGGGCTTCCAGGGGACCGTCAAGCGGCACAACTTCAGCAAGGGCCCGGTCAGCCACGGCTCGCACAACGTCCGCGCCCCGGGCTCGATCGGCGCCTCGGCCACGCCCTCGCGCGTCTTCAAGGGAATCCGCGGGCCGGGGCAGATGGGCAACAAGCGCATCACGCAGAAGGGCCTCACGGTGGTCGGCGTGATCCCGGGGGACAACCTCCTGCTGCTGCGCGGCTCGGTGCCGGGGCGCAAGGGCACGCGTGTCGAGATCAGGACGGACTCGTAGGACCCGATGGCCAAGCTCTCGGCCCCCTACATCGGCAAGACCGGCAAGGTCGACCTCGACGATGCCGTCTTCGGCGAGCGCTTCCACATGTCGCTCGTGCACGAGGCCGCCACGGCCGAGCTCAACGCCCGCCGCCAGGGCAGCTCGTCCACCAAGACCCGCGGCGAGGTGGCCATGACCGGCGCCAAGGCCTGGCGCCAGAAGGGCACGGGCCGCGCCCGGGCCGGCGCGCTCTCGACGCCCCAGCGCACGGGCGGCGGCGTCGCCTTCGGCCCCAAGCCGCGCCACTACACCGTCAAGGTCAACCGCAAGGCCCGGCGCCGGGCGCTGCGCGCGGCGCTCTCGGTGCACGCCGACCGTGGCAGCCTCGCCGTCGTGGACCCGGCGGGCTTCGACGCGCCGAGCACGAAGGCCGCCGCGGAAGCCCTGTCGGGCTTCAGCGAGGGCCGGGCGCTGGTGGTGCTCGCCGGCGAGGGCGAGGACAACGCGTTCAAGTCGTTCCGCAACCTGAGCGGCGTCTCCATTGCCGCCGCCGCCGACGTCGGCGTCGCCGACATCATCGGCGCGTCGCGCCTCGTGCTGTCGCCGGCCGCGCTCGAGCACCTAACCAAGGTGGCCGCGGCCCGATGAACGCCCGCAATGTGATCATCCGTCCGGTCATCAGCGAGAAGAGCTATGCGCTGCTGGCGGCCAACAAGTACACGTTCCGCGTCCACGACCAGGCGCACAAGACGCAGATCCGCCAGGCCGTGGAGGAGATCTTCGGCGTGCGCGTGCTCGACGTCCGCACAGCGCGCGTCAACCCCAAGCCCAAGCGCCGCGGCTGGAGCACCGGCAAGACGCGCGCGTGGAAGAAGGCCGTGGTGCAACTCCATCCGGATGACACGATCGAGCTCTTCGAAGGTCAGGAAGTAGGCGAGTAACCCATGCCCCTCAAGAAGCCCAAGCCCACCAGCCCAGGCCGCCGTTTCGCGACCTACGCGGACAACGCGGCGGTCACGCGCAAGGGCCCCGAGAAGTCGCTCGTCGAGGGCCTCACCAAGTCCGGGGGCCGCAACGTCCACGGGCGCATCACCTCACGCCACCGCGGCGGCGGCGCCAAGCGCCTCTACCGCAAGATCGACTTCAAGCGCACGAAGGACGGCGTGCCGGCACGGGTCGCCGCGATCGAGTACGACCCCAACCGCACGTCCTACATCGCGCTGCTCCACTACACCGACGGCGAGAAGCGCTACATCCTCGCGCCCGCCAACCTCAGGGTGGGGATGACGGTCCTCTCGGGCCCCAGCGCCGAGATCCAGCCGGGCCACTGCCTGGCGCTGGCCAACATCCCCACCGGCACCACGGTCCACTCGGTCGAGCTCACCCCCGGCCGCGGCGGTCAGCTCGGCCGTTCCGCCGGCACATCGGTCCAGCTCGTCGCGAAGGAGGGCCCGCACGCCACCCTGCGGCTGCCCTCGGGCGAGATGCGCATGGTGGCGGTGACCTGCCGCGCCACCATCGGCGCGATCGGCAACGCCGAGCACCAGAACGTGGACATCGGCAAGGCCGGCCGCAACCGGCACAAGGGCAAGCGCCCGCAGACGCGCGGCACCGCCATGAACCCCGTCGATCACCCGCACGGCGGCGGTGAGGGCTCCACCACGGCGGGTCGCCACCCGGTCACGCCCTGGGGCGTGCCCACGCTGGGCTACCGCACCCGCAAGAAGAACAAGCCGTCGGACCGCTACATCGTGCGCGGCCGCCGGCGTGGGAAGAAGGGAGGTCGCTAGATGTCCCGTTCGTCCAAGAAGGGGCCGTGGGTCGAGGAGCGCCTGATGACGCGCATCGAGGCGATGAACGCGTCGGGCAGCAAGCAGATGGTCAAGACCTGGTCCCGCGCGTCCACGATCTTCCCCGACATGGTCGGGCACACCATCGCCGTCCACGACGGCCGCAAGCACGTGCCCGTGTTCGTGTCGGAGTCCATGGTCGGCCACAAGCTCGGCGAGTTTGCGCCCACTCGGATGTTCCGCGGCCACGCCGGCGGTGAAAGGGCCAGGATGCGATGACCCCTCCCAACGGAGATCCGGAGAAGGAGAAGGTCGGCACCGAGGGCGCCACGCCCGAGGCGGAGGGCGACGCCGCCACCGAGGCCAAGGAGGCCGCGGCGGAGGAGAAGCCCGAGGCCGGCCGCGCACGCACCACCAAGGCGAAGGCGGAGGGCGCCGCGGAAACTCAGGACAAGCCCGAGCGCTCCCGCGCGAAGAAGAAGGCGGACGAGGAGCCGGAGGCGGCGGAGCCCAAGCCTGAGGATGACGAGGCCGCCGCCGAGGCCGCGGAGGGCGAGGACAAGCCCAAGCGCCGCCGCGGCTCCGCCGAGACCACCGCGGCCAAGCCCAAGACCGCCCCGCGCCGCCAGGCCGACGGTCAGGTGGTCGTGCGCGCCAAGGCCAAGTACGTCCGCACGGCGCCGCGCAAGGCGCGCCTCGTCGTCGATCACATCCGCGGCAAGTCGGTGGACGACGCGCGGGCTATCCTCCAACACACCCCGCGCGCGGCCTCGCAGGACGTGCTCAAGCTGCTGAACTCGGCGGTCGCCAACGCGGAGAACAACCACGAGCTCCTCGCCGACGAGCTCACGGTGCACCAGGCCTACGTGGACGAGGGGCCCACGCTCAAGCGCTACCGCCCCCGCGCCATGGGCCGCGCCACGCGCATCCGCAAGCGCACCAGCCACATGACCATCACCCTCACCCCGAAGGAGTAGTCGCTACCGCATGGGCCAGAAGATCCACCCCGAAGGCTTTCGCGTCGGCTACATCCACGACTGGCGCTCCACGTGGTTCAACGAGCGCGACTTCTCGGACTACCTGATCGAGGACATCCGCATCCGGGACCACATCGAGGGCAAGCTCTCGCACGCCGGCCTGTCCGACATCACGATCCGCAAGGACAAGAACGAGGTCGAGGTCAACATCCACACGGCCCGGCCCGGCATCGTGATCGGCAAGTCCGGCAGCGAGGTGGACGCCCTGCGGCGTGAGCTGCACCGCATGACCCAGAAGTCGGTCAAGGTCAACATCCTCGAGATCAAGCGACCGGAGCTGGACGCCATGCTCGTCGCACAGTCGATCGCCGAGCAGCTCCAGAACCGCGTGGCCTTCCGCCGCGCCATGAAGCGCGCGCTCACCAGCGCCATGCGCTCGGGCGCCAAGGGCGTGAAGATCCAGGTGTCCGGCCGCCTGGGCGGCGCGGAGATGGCGCGCACGGAGATGTACTCGGACGGCCGCGTGCCGCTCCACACGCTGCGCGCCGACATCGACTACGGCTTCTTCGAGGCCAAGACCACCTTCGGCCGCATCGGCGTGAAGGTGTGGGTCAACAAGGGCGAGATCATGCCCAAGGGCTTCGCGCAGGACCTCACCGAGATCGAGGCGCCGCAGCAGGCCAGCGGCGGCGGTCCCGGCGGTGGGCGCGGCCCGCGCGGCGGCGGCGGGCGCGGCGGCGGCGGCGGTGGGCGCGGCCCTCGCGGCGGCGGAGGTGGCCGCTGATGCTCCAGCCCAAGCGCGTCAAGCACCGCAAGCAGCACCGCGGCCGCATGGCCGGCAACTCGCGCGGCGGCACCCGCGTGGAGTTCGGCGAATACGGCCTGAAGACGCTCGAGCGCGGCTGGATCACGAACCGCCAGATCGAGGCCGCCCGTATCGCGATGACCCGCAAGATCAAGCGCGGCGGCAAGGTCTGGATCAACATCTTCCCGGACAAGCCCTATACGAAGAAGCCGGCCGAGACCCGCATGGGGTCGGGCAAGGGCTCGCCGGAGGGCTGGGTCGCCGTGGTCAAGCCCGGGCGCGTGATGTTCGAGCTGGCCGGCGTGCCGGAGGACCTCGCCCGCGAGGCCATGCGCCTCGCCGGCCACAAGCTGCCCGTGAAGACGAAGTTCGTGGCGCGCGAGGGGGCCGAGCAGCAGTGAAGGGCTCCGATGTGCATAACTACGCGGACGCGCAGCTCGTCGAGTTCGTCGGCCAGGCGCGCGAAGAGCTGTTCAACCTCCGCTTCCAGCACGCCACGGGCCAGCTGGAGAACACGGCCCGCATCAAGGAAGCCAAGAAGGATCTCGCTCGCGGCATCACGGTCGCGAAGGTGCGGGGGATCGACGTCGAGACAGAGTTGAAGCGACAGAGCGACGAGGCATGACCGACGAAGAGAAGAACGAGCAGGAGCGCCGGGCTGAGGACGCCGCGGGCACCGAGCCCGAGGCCGCGGCCGAGGAGCAGCCCGCGGCCGAGGAGGCCCCCGCCGAGGAGCAGCCCGCGGCCGAGGAGCAGCCCGCGGCCGAGGAGCCGCCCGCGG
>JBBDYQ010000013.1 GCA_040901445.1 Thermoleophilaceae bacterium
CCCCCCCCCCCCCCCCCCCCCCCCCCCCCCCCCCCCCCCCCCCCCGCCCGCTCCGCCGGCGGCCCAGCCCGCGCCGGCCGCTCCGGCCGAGCAGGCGCCGCCCAACCACGCGCCGACCGCCGCGTTCGAGGCGAGTCCGGTCGAGACGGTCACCGGCACCCCGGTCGTCTTCGACGGGAGCGCGTCCGCCGATCCCGACGGCGATGCCATCTTCCCCGTCTGGCGCTTCGGCGACGGCGACGGCAGCGACGACGGCCTCACGGTCTCACACACCTACGACCGGCCCGGCACCTACTCCGCCACGCTGAGGGTCACCGATGCGAGGGGCGCCCTCGCGGAGGCCACCGTGGAGATCAGGGTGCGGTCCAGCCTGCCACGCGGCGTGCGGGTGGCGAACACCCTCCGCGCGCTGCCGAACCCGGAGCCGTTCGAGGAGGTCAACGTCGCGCCCGAGGGGCCGGGGGAGGTGTTCGTCAGGCTGCCGCGCCGGCGCTCCTCGCGAGCCGCCCAGGCGCCCGGAGCCCCTCGCGGCTACGTCGCGCTCACCCAGCCGGCCCAGCTCCCGCTCGGCACGATCGTGCACACCACGCGAGGACGGGTGGTCGTCGAGTCGGCGAGCAACCGGACTGGGTCGAGGACGCAGCGCGCCCGCTTCTACCGCGGGGTCTTCGACATCCGCCAGCGGCGCGCCCGCCGGCCGGTCACCGAGATGGTGCTGCGAGGCGGCAGCTTCCGCCGCTGTCCCCGCGCCAGGGGAGCCCGGGCGGGAACATCGGCCCGGCGCGTTCGCCGCGGCAGCCTCGTCCGCAGGCTCTGGGGCAGCGGGAATGGCCGCTTTCGCATCCGCGGCCGTCGTGCCCACGCCAGCGTGTCGGGCAGCCGGAAGGCCGTGTGGGGCGTGCAGGACCACTGCCGGGGCACGTACACGCGCCTGCCGGCGCGTCCGCGCACCAGCAAGGCCCGGATCAGGGACACCGTGCGCCGCCGAAGCGTGACCCTGCGCTTCGGCGACAGCTACTTCGCCGTGGCGCGGCCGGCCAGACGGCGCTGACACGCAGGCGCGACGCGGACGTGACGAGCTACTCGCGCGCGCGGGCCGCGCGGCGGTCCACCCACTCGCCGACGGTGCCGAGCGCCTGGCCGACGCCGTGGGCGGCGCGGCCGACGGGTGAGGGGTCGAGCGGCTCGACCGCGGCGTCGGGAGACGAGCCATGGGCGATCGCCGCCTTGCGCACCGTGTTCTCCATCCGCCGCAGCCGCCGCTCCCAGCCGCGGGCGAAGCCGGCGAGCTCGTCGTCGCCGCGCGACTCCGCCACCTCGCCCAAATAGCCGGCGAGCGTGGACAGGTGCTGGGCCTCCTGGGCGGCGAAGCGCAGCGCCTGGTTGCGCTCGAGGAAGCGGTCGGCCGCGTGGTTGCGGAGGCCGGCCATCCGCTGGCCCACGCCCTGCGCCGCCGGACGGCCGTGGAGGCCGTGGCGGGCGGTGACCTCGGAGAGCTCGGTCAGGAGCGCGCGCGCCTGCTCCACGCCGGCTTCCAGGGCATCGGCTGCCTCTCCCGGCCCCAGCCGGGCTGCCAGCTGCGGCCAGTGGGCCACGAGCGCGCCGCTGAACGCGTACAGCTCGCGGTAGCCACGGTTCTCGGCGGGGTGCAGCGACGGCACGACGCAGACACTACCCGGGCGGTTTCCTGCGTGAACGCCGGGGTAGCGGGACGGCATGCGCCACGAGACACCCGGTCCGGGGCCCGGCCCCGCTCCACAGCCCGGCCCGCCCGACCCGAGCCCCGATCCCGGCCCACCCGGCCCGCCGCATCCCGAGCCCCGCCCGCCCGGTCCCGGGCCGGACCCCGGCGGGCCGCCCCAGATCTAGGCATTCGCAGCCCCGCAAAGGGGCCCCGGCGCCCGGCGGCTGGTGTATGTTCGCGTCGGGACCGGCCTGGACTCGCGAGCCGGCCGGCCCCGGCAGCGATGAGACCTGGCCGCCTGATACTCCTTGTCATCGCCGTGCTCGGCGCCGCGGCGCTCATCTACACGGGCGCCTGGCACGCCGTCTCGCTGTTCCTCTACCAGCACCCGATGCTCACATGGCTGCCGGTCCTTGCGGGCATCGTGGCCGGCAGGATCGCGGGCGGGCTCCGGCAGCTGCTGCGCCCGAAGGAGGCGGACAAGGTCGCAGCCCCGTTGGACACCCGGCCGGAGCCCGAGGAGGCGCGCGGCCTCACCTTCGCTCTCCCGCCCGCGCACCGCGGCACGGGGCTGCTCGCGGGGCTCGCGGTCCTCGTCTACGGAGCCGTGGTCACGCTGTTCTTCCCCCCCGACGGGATCCTCGACGACTTCTCCGCCGAGCAGCTCGCCCAGCTGCCGGCCACCAGCCAGCCGCGGCTCTTGCCCCGCACGGGCGTGCGCGACGATCCGCAGTTCGCCGGCGCAAAGGAGATCCATCTCGTTCGCGACCCGGCCAGCGGCGGCCTGCTCTGGACCGGCGAGTGGCAGGCGGGCAGGCTCAGCGGGCCCTCCCGCGGCGTCGCGGTCAAGCGGCTCGACGAGGTCGTGAAGTCGAGCGAGATCGTGCGGGCGGGCTTCGATCGGGCGGTGTCGGGACTGGGCCCGGGCACGATCAAGTGGAAGGCCAAGCTCAAGCATCCGTTCAGCCGCATCCAGTACCCGGTGATCGTGCCCACCGGGGAGCGCGACGCGGTGGCGGTCCTGCCGTACTCGGGCTATCGCGGCTTCCCGTTCCGGCGCCCCTACCTGAAGGGCGTCCTCGTCTATCACCAGGACGGTCGCACCGAGGACCTGACCCCGGAGCAGGCCGCCCGGCGCCCCGAGCTGCTGCGCTCGGCCCGGATCGTCCCGGAGGGCGTGGCGCGCAAGCAGGCCGAGGCGCTGGCGAGGAGCGAGGAGATCGACGGCGAGATAGTCGACGGCGAGGGCAACCGCCAGCCGTTCCTGACCGCGCTGGACCGCGACCGGGCGGTGTGGCTCACGATCATCAACGAGCGCGGCCGTGAGGGTGGCGTGAAGGCGCTCGTCTTCACCGACTCGACCACGGGTGAGACCAAGGTCTGGCAGGCGACGGGCGACGAGCGCCTGGTCTCCACACAGGACGTCCTCGATGACGCCCGCAGCCTCCCGCTGCGCTGGGAGGAGCGGCGCTGCTGCGACTCCGACGGCCATTCGTACGACGTCACCCTGCGCGAGGTGGTCGAGCCGCGTCTCGTGTTCACCGACGGCGATCCCTACTACATGGTCTCGGTGGTCCCGACGGACGAGCTCGCCCTCGGCCGGGAGATCGAGCACACGCTTCTGATGGACGCGCGGACCGGCGAGCGCGTCGAGCACTTCCGGCATGTGACGGGCGGCCCTTCGGAGGACGCCCGGCTGCAGGCGTTCTTCGCCCAGGAGCCGGACGACCAGGGGTGAATAACCTAGGGCCATGCGCCAGCAGCTCCGCCCGCTCTTCGATCGCATCGTCATCAAGGAGCTCGAACCGGATCGCGTCCGCCAGTCGGGCCTGGTCGTGCCGCCCGGCAGTCACGAGCCGCCGCCCCAGCACGGGATCGTGCTGGCCGTGGGGCCGGGGCTCGACTGGTGGGAGCACGTCGGTGTGCGCATGCCGGTGTCGCCCGGCGACCACGTGGTCTTCCCCGCGTCCGCCGGCGTCTGGGTGGAGGTGCAGGAGGAGCGTCTGCTCGTCTGCCGGGTGAGCGACCTGCTGGGCGTGATGGAGGAGGTCGGCGCGCCCGACCTCACTCCCAGCGCATAGACCGCGGCGCCTCGCGCATCCGGATCACGCGCGCCGGCACGCCGCCGACCACCGCGTTGGCGGGCACGTCCTTCGTCACCACCGAGTTGGTGCCGATCACGGCGTTGTCTCCCACCGTCACGCCGCGCAGGATGCAGGCGCCGTAGCCGATCCAGACGTTGTGGCCCACGTTCACGTCGCGCTTGTAGATGCCCTGCAGGCGGATGGGCCGGTCGACCTCGACCATGCCGTGGTCGAAGTCGATGAACATCACGCGGTCGGCGATCACGCACTCGCGCCCGATCGACACGTGCCTGTAGGCGGAGATCGTGCACTCCTGGCCGAGCACGGTCTTCGCCCCGATCGAGACGAGCCCCTCGTGGCAGCGGATCTTCGTGCCGTGCCCGATCCACGACCAGCGCCCGAGCTCGATCCGCGCACCCGGCCTGATCTGCAGCACGACGCCGGGGCCGATGAACGCCAGCCCGTCGGTGCGCAGGCGGGCCCCGTGGCGCAGGCGCCGCAGGCCCAGCCGCACGATCAGCCGGGCGTACTCCGGGGTGAGCATCCGGTTGCGCCGCATGAAGCGCAGCAGCGCGATCGGCCCGCCGTGCAGCGGGCCCGGGGCGGTTCGCACGGCGTCGGGCACCCCGGATGGCGGGGCGGCGACGGGCTCGCGGTCGGTCACTGACATCGCGGTGCGATCATAGGTCGCGAGCGCGGGCTAGGGTTCCGCCCCAATGCGGACCGCGGCCGATCTCGTCCAGCCTCTCCTCGCGGGCGACAAGCGCGCCCTGGCGCGGGCGATCTCGCTCGTGGAGGACGACGACCCCGAGGGGTGGGCGCTGGTGCGGGAGGTCTATCCCAGGACCGGCCGGGCGGCCGTCGTGGGCTTCACGGGCCCGCCCGGGGTGGGCAAGTCCACGCTCATCGGCGCGCTCACCAAGCACGCACGCGAGCAGGACCGCGACGTGGCCGTGCTGTCCATCGACCCGTCCTCGCCGTTCACCCAGGGCGCGCTGCTCGGCGACCGCATCCGCCTGGCCGACCACTTCCTCGACCCCGGCGTCTTCATCCGCTCGATGGCCAGCCGCGGCTCGCTCGGCGGCCTGTCCGAGGCCACCCTCCAGGCCGCGCTGCTGATGGACGCAAGCGGCAAGGACGACGTCTTCCTCGAGACCGTGGGCGTCGGCCAGGCCGAGGTGGACATCATCGACCACGCCGACACTGTCGTGCTCGTCCTGATGCCCGGCTCGGGGGACTCGATCCAGGCGCTCAAGGCGGGGGTGATGGAGATCCCGGACGTGATCGTGGTCAACAAGTCCGACCACCCGCTCACCGACACGATGATCCGCGAGATCCGCGGCGTGCTCTCGCTCGGCCCGCAGAAGGGGTGGCGCGTGCCGATCGTGCGCGCCGAGGCGTCGCGGGGCGAGGGGGTGGCCGAGCTGTCGGAGAAGATCGACGAGCACCGGGCGCACATCGAGGCCGAGGGCACGCTCGAGGAGCGCCGCCGGCGCAACCTCATGAACGAGGTGCTGGCGCTGGCCACCTACCGCCTGCGCCGCCGGCTCGAGGCCTCCGTGAAGGACGACGCGTCAGTGCAGGAGCTGCTCGACGAGGTGGTCAAGCGCCGGCTGGACCCGGCGACCGCCGCGACCAGGTTGCTCGAGCGCGAGCTCTGATCGCGGCGTGCCGGGGGGGGTCTAGCCGGGCGTGCGCGTGGGCGTGGTGGCCGGAGCGTCGCCGGTCGCGGGACGGCCGGCCGGCCGGTCCGTGGCAGCGGGGGTGCCCTGCGCGTGACGGCGCCGCTCCACGTCGGCGAGCGGGCGCTCCTCCATCACACCGGGGTCGCGGTGGCCGCGGATGCTCATCCGGCCGAGCGCGAACGCCGACAGCGCCGTGATCGCCGCGCCGGTGCCGTAGAAGAACCCGATCTGCTCGAGGGCCGAGCTGTCGGTCGGGTTCGCGTAGCCGAACACGTCGTCCAGCAGCCACATGCTCGAGCCGATCAGCAGCCAGACGCCGCCGGCGAGCGCCAGCCAGCCGCCCAGGCCTCCGCTTGCGCGGCTCCCGGCCCCGGCCAGCATGAGCCCGCCGGTCAGCGCGACGGCGCCGGGCAGGATGCTCAGCCAGAGCACGTCGGAGTCCCAGGTCCAGGCTTCGACGTCACGCACGCTGAAGTCGAAGTACGGCCCGATCAGCGGCACGAGCGCGGCCCATGCGCCCAGGAGGGCGATCAACAGCCCGCTCACCAGCCCTCTGGTTCGCGGCATCTCCAGTGCCCCGGCGCGCCGGGGTCGCGTCGTCTTCTCGCGTCTGCGTCGAAGTCGCATCGCTCCCTCTCTCTCGGTCGGGAAGGGGGCTGGCGTGCAACTACCCGGCCACGCGCGGCTCAACCTGCTAGCGTCCCGCCGCGTTGTTAGGGAACCCTAATAGGAGGCGCGGTGTGGAGTTGAAGCGACTTGCGGCGTTGGCGGTCACGGCGGCGCTCGGCGCCGGGGCGGCGGCCGGCGTCGCGGCCTGCGGGGACGAGGAGCGCGAGGGCACCGTCGAGATCCAGGGCGGGACCACCGGCACCACGGGCACGACCGGCACGACCGGCACGACGGGCACGACCGGCACCGCGCCGTCAACGGTCCCCACGCTCGACGACCCCGCCACGGTCGACGAGGCGCCGCCGGAGACCACGCCGACCTCGCCGTAGCGGTGTCGAGGGCCGCCGGCCCCATGGAGGTCTGGGCCGCGCGGGCCTGGAACGTCTTCAACGAGGGTCGGCCGTTCACGCTGGTCTACCCGCTGCTCGTGCTGGCCGCGGCGTCGCCGCTCGGGCTCGCTCCCGACGGCAGCCTGGCCCTCGGCCTGGCCGGCGCGCTCGCGCTCGCCGCCGTCCTCTCGCGCTTCCCGTTCCCGCTGCGCGGACGGGCGCTGCTGTGGCTCGCCGCCGCGGCGTCGGCGCCGCTGCTGGAGCCGTGGCGCGCGCCCGGGCTGCTCCTGGGCGCGCTCGCCGGCTACGCCTTCTTCACCGTCCTCTTCTGGGGCACGCTCTACTACCGCCTGCGCACGGGCGCGCCCTGGACGAACTTCCTGCGCTTCTGGCGGCTCGTGCTCACCAACTCCGACCCCACGAGCGGCAACGCGCTGGAGCAGGTGCCCAAGATCGTGATGACGCTGTCCGCGGGCACGCTGCTGGCGGAGGAGCCCGGGGCGGGCGCCGCGCTGCGGATCGTCGCCGCGGCCGTGCTGGCCGCGGCGCTGGGCACGCTCGCCTGGCGCGCCTTCGCGGCCTCCCGGCTGCCCCGCTACCCGCTGGAGCCCGCAGCCGTGACCGGCGGCGGGGCGCTCGCGCGCAGGGTCTACGTGATCGTGGTGGACGGCTGCAACCGCTCGCGCCTCTGGCAGGCGGACGCGCCCGCGCTGGACCGGCTCGCTGGCGAGGGCACCGAGTACCTCGCCGTGGACACCGCCTACCCCGCGCGCACGGTGGTCTGCTTCTCCTCGATGCTCACGGGCGCGCCGCCGCACGAGCACGGCATGCGCTCGAACTTCGCGCCCCGCCTCGGCGTGCGCGTGGAGTCCGTCTTCGACGTGCTCGAGCGCCACGGCCGGCGCGGGCGGCTGGTGGGCATCGCGCACCTGCTCGATCCCTTCGGCGACGACGTCGTGCGCTCGGTCACCTCCGTGCAGCCCACGGAGGAGATCGACCGCTCGCTCGTGGCCGCCGCCCGCGAGGTGGTGGAGGCCGAGGACCCGGACCTGCTCGTTCTGCAGCTGCTGGCAGCCGACCAGCTCGGCCACGTGCGCGGCACCCGCAACGCGGAGTACCTCGGCCAGCTGGCCGAGACCGACCGCCACGTGGGCGACTTCCTCGCCTGGCTCGGCGAGCGCGGCAAGCTCGATCAAGCCACGGTGGTCCTCATGGCCGACCACGGCCAGGGCCGCGGGATCGGCGGCCATGGGCACATGGACTGGGGCGAGACGCCGGTGCCGTTCGTGGTCTGGGGCGAGGGAGCGGTGCCCGGCGCGCTCAGCCACCGCCCGCGCTCCGTGCTCGAGCTGGCCGTCACCATCAGCGAGCTGCTCGGGGTCGAGCCGCCGGCAGCGGCCCGCGGCGGGCCGCTGGTGCCCGTGCTCGACCCCGATGTCGGCGCGCCCGATCGCGCCGGCGAACGCTGCCTGGCGATCATCCCCGCGAAGGACGAGGCGGCGGTGATCGGCGACGTGCTGGCGGGCATCCCGGACGAGGCGTGCGGCCTTCCCGTGGACGTGCTCGTCATCGACGACGGCTCGCGTGACGGGACCGGTGAGATCGCCCGCGACGCCGGAGCGCGGGTGGTCGAGCACCCGCTGCCGCGGGGCCTGGGCGCGTCGGTGCGGGTGGGGCTGGAGCTGGCCCGCGACGAGGGCTATGTGGCCGCCGTCTACCTCGACGGCGACGGCGAGTACGACCCGGGCGAGCTCTCAAGTGTGCTCGAGCCCGTCGCGCGCGGGCGCGCGGAGTACGTGCTGGGCTCGCGCTTCCTCGGCCATCGGCGAGGGATGGCCTGGCACCGCACGCTGGCCAACCGCGCCACCACGTCCCTGCTGGGCACGCTCATGCGCACGGTGCTCACCGACGGCCAGACGGGTTACCGCGCCTTCGGCCGCGAGGCGCTGGCGGCCGCCCGCATCCGCCATGACTACAACTACGCCCAGGTGCTCACGCTCTCGCTCTGGGGCGCGGGCATCGATCCGGTGGAGGTGCCGATCTCCTACCGGCGCCGCACGACCGGCACGAGCTTCGTGCGCTACGGCGAGTACCTGCGGCGCGTGCTGCCGGCGCTCCTGGCGGAGTGGCGAGTGGCGCGGCGCGAGCGTCAGGTGGCCGCCGTGCGGCGGTCGCGCAGCAGCTCCCAGGCCACGACCGCGGCCAGCGCCACGCCCACCGCGCCGGCCCAGACGTAGGGCCAGGCCGAGCCGCCGAACAGCGGGAAGGCGTCCACCAGCGGGCCCCATGGGGCATCCGGCAGCGGCCCCACCAGCCCGCCGCCGTCGCTGCGCACGTCGATCCAGACCCACGCCGACGCCGCCACGCCCACGAGCGCCAGCGCCGCGCCTGCTCGCGGCGCGTGCCGCAGTCCCCAGGCCACGAGCGGGGTGGCGAAGACGAGCCCGGTGAGGATGTGGCGCCCCGGGAACCAGAAGCCGAACATCGTGGGGGCGAGGAACGCGCCCACCACGAGTGCCGCGCCCAGCACGGCGGCGCACAGCGCGGCGGTGGACTCGGCGCGCCGGTGCGATGGCAGCACGGCCGCCAGCCGTTCCCGGCCGGCCCGCAACAACAGCCACAGCCCGGCGAACGCCAGCAGGAACACCGGCGCCCAGCGCAGGAGACCGTAGTCGCGGTCCGCGAACAGCGCCACGAGCCGGTAGGAGCGCTCGAGGTAGCCGAGCGGGGTGGTGGCGTCCGTGGCGGTCTCGCCGTCCACGTCCGCCGCATACGGGGTGAGGCCGCCATACAGGGCCTGGTTCACCCCGACGTAGAACGCCACGCTGAAGAGCGCCACCTCCACGCCCCCGAAGGCCAGCAGCCCGCGCTGGTGGCGGCGAAGGGCGCGCGCGGCGAACAGCCCGATCAGTAGCGCCGCGGGCACGTACTTCGTCCCGAGCCACGGCATCACGCCGAGCAGGGCGAAGCAGCCGAACGCGTCCGCGCGGCCGGGGCGCTCCTCCAGGCGCAGGGCGAGCAGGGCCGCGCCCGCGAGCCCCGCCGCGGCGGCGAGCTCCGGGTACACGGCGCTGCCGTAGGCCACGAACGGCGGTGAGAGGCCCAGCGCGAGCGCCGCTCCCAGTGCCCATGGATCCGGCACTGCGCGCAGCGCCAGCAGGTAGCCGAGTGCCACCGCCAGCGCGGCGAGCGCGGCCAGGAACAGCTCCACCCCCTTCGCGCCGCCGATGGCCAGCGCCGGAGCGATCAGGATCGGGAAGCCCACCCCGTGCGGCTCGTTGAGCCGCCCGTCGGTGAGCTGGCCGTGCGGGTCGAGGACGTAGGGGTAGAAGTCGTCGTACTCGCGCGCCCGGTAGTCGTCGAGCAGGTCCACGTCGCCGTCCTGCAGAAGCGACGTGGCCGTGAGCAGGTAGTGCGGCTCGTCGCCGCCGTAGTCGGAGCTCCCGAAGGAGTCCAGCCCGATCGTGGACGCGTAGGCCGCGAAGCAGACGAGGAAGACCGCGGCGGCGCGCCGCTTCACCTGGTTGCTCCCCTACGCCCCGAGGTGGCGCGCGATGAGCATCTGCTGGATCTCGTCGGTGCCCTCGCCGATCGTGAGCACCTTCGCGTCGCGGTAGAAGCGGCAGACCGGGTACTCCTCCATGAACCCGTAGCCGCCGTGGATCTGCACCGCCTCCTCCGCGGCGCGCACGGCCAAACGGCCGGTCTTCAGCTTGGCCTGCGCCGCCACGAGGCTGAACGGGCGACCGTGATCCTTGAGGTGGGCGGCCTTGTACGTGAGCAGGCGCGCCGCCTCCAGCTCGGTGGCCATGTCCGCGAGCTTGGCCTGGATGGCCTGGAACTTGGAGATCGGCTTGCCGAACGCGCGGCGATCCTTGGCGTAGGCGAGCGACTCGTCGAGGGCGCCCTGCGCCAGGCCCACGCCCATCGCGGCCACGCCGATGCGGCCGCCGTCGAGCGTGGCGAGGAACTGCGCGTAGCCGCGCCCGCGGTCGCCGAGCAGGTGCTCCTCCGGCACGCGCGCATCCGCGAACGAGAGCGGGCGCGTGTCCGACGCGTTCCAGCCCATCTTGCGGTAGGAGGCCTCAACCGTGTAGCCGGGCGTGCCGGTCGGGACGATGATGTTCGAGATCTCGTCCTTCCCGGTGCGCGCGGTGATGGTCACGCCGCCCGAGATGTCGGTGCCGGCATTGGTGATGAACTGCTTCGCGCCGTCGATCACCCACTCGCCGCCCTCGAGCCGCGCCCTGGTCCGGGTGTTCCCGGCGTCGGAGCCGGCCTCGGGCTCTGTCAGCCCGAACGCCCACAGGCGCCTGCCCGCGCAGAGGTCGGGCATCAGCCGCTCCTTCTGCTCGTGGCTGCCGAACGCGTTGATCGGGAACGTGCCGAGGCTGATGTGCGCCGCCATCGTGATGGCCACGGAGGAGTCGATCCGCGCGAGCTCCTCGACCGCGATCGCGTAGGAGAGCGTGTCGGTGCCGCCGCCGCCGTACTCCTGCGGGTAGGGCATCCCCATCAGGCCGAGCTCCCCGAGCTTCGCGACGATCTCGTAGGGGAAGCGCTTCTCCCAGTCCAGCTCCTCCGCCACCGGCCGGACCTCCTGCTCGGAGAAGTCCCGGACCAGCCGGCGAATGTCGTTCTGCTCGTCAGTGAGGTCGAAGTTCACGAGCGGGCAGCCTAATCGTCACGTTCGTGACCCTGCTGTGCCGTGCCCGCGCGTAGCGTCGGTGCGTGACCGGCGAGCGAGGACAGGCATCGGTGGAGTGGATCGCGGCCCTGCTCGTTGTCGCACTGGCCCTGGGGGCGCTCGCCGCCGTGGCCATTCGTGTGGACGGCCGTTCCTTCGGCGGCTTCCTCGCCCACCGCTTCGTGTGCACCGTGCGCGGCGACTGCCGCGAGCGCGACGACGCCCTGCGCCGGGCGTACGGCGACCGCGACGCGGAGCTCGTGCGCCGCTACGCGCCGAGCATCGCGTATGAGCCCGGCACGCTCACGCTGCCGGTGGACTGGCGCCGCTGCCGCTCGCACGACTGCTCGGACGCCCCGGACGACCCCGACCTCGACGTCCACCGCGGCAAGCGCGGCGGCACGCCGGCCACCGCGTTCACCCACGTCGTCCACCGCGACGGCGAGACCTTCATCCAGTACTGGCTCTACTACCCGGATTCCACGAGCACGGTGGGCGGGGCCGCGGGCGTGTGGAACACGGTCCGCGACGTGGTGGGCATCGGCCCGGAGTATCCGGGTTTTCACAGGGACGACTGGGAATCGCATCAGATCCGGATCGACGCCAAGGGCCGCGCCACGGTGCGCTCCTCCTCCCACCACGGCTACCAGGGCTGCAAGCACGCCGAGTGCGAGGACGAGTGGTACGCCTGGACCGGCTGGACGCGCGTCTCCTACGGCAGCCACGCGGGGCACGTGCCCACCCGATCGCCGGACCCCGACGACCCGGCCTACCCGGGCGTGCACACGCGCGAGCGCACCTCCACCGGCGAGGGGCTGGCGCTCGTCCCGATCGAGACGCTCGACACGGGCGCCTACGAGCGCCTCGACGACGGCATCACGCCGCCCTGGGGGAAGAAGGTCTACGACGACCCGCTGAGCGATGCGACGGACTGACGTAGGATGACGCTGGCGTCACGATTTCTCGGAGGAGGAGAGCTCAGATGGCGGTTGCGGCCGGAGTGCTGACGGACACCCAGCGGCGGACCCTGGAGGCGGTGTGCGACACGTTCGCGCCCTCGGTGCAGGGCGGCCACGACGATCTCACGCGGGCCTACTTCGCGCGCTCGGCGAGCGACATCGGGGTGGCGCCGCAGGTCGAGGGGCTGATGGCGCAGGCCATGCTGGAAGAGGAGATCGAGGCGTTCGGCCTGCTCTTCGACGCCCTGGCCGACAACGGCTTCGCCGACCTCCCGCTCGAGCAGCGCACGGCGGCCCTTGCCGAGACCAGGGACTCCTCGCACGACGCCAAGCTCGCCCTCCGCGCGCTCAAGGGCCTCACGTTCCTCTTCTTCTACGCGCTCCCCGACGCCGAGGGGCGCAACCCCAACTGGGAGGCGCTCGGCTTCCCCGGGCCGGTGTCGGCGCCGCCGAGCCTGGAGCAGGCGCCCAAGACCATCCCGATCGAGGCCGTCTCAGGGCCCGAGGCCACGCTCACCGCCGACGCCGTGGTGGTGGGGTCGGGCGCGGGCGGCGGCGTCATCGCGGCGCGGATCGCGCAGGCGGGCAGGTCCGTGGTCGTGCTCGAGATGGGCCGGTACCAGAACGAGGCCGACTTCAACCAGCAGGAGCTCAAGACGCTCGAGCTCTACCTCGGCGGCGGCCTCCTGGGCTCCGAGGACGGCTCCATGTCGATCCTCGCCGGCGCCACGCTCGGCGGCGGCACCGTCGTGAACTACATGAACTGCATCCGCACTCCGCAGCACATCCGCGAGGAGTGGGAGGGGCACGGCATCGAGGGCATGGGGTCGCTGGAGTACGAGCAGCACATCGACGCCATCTGGGATCGCCTGTCGGTGAACGCCGAGGCCACCAGCCAGAATCGCCCGCACAAGAAGCTCATCGCGGCGCTGGAGTCGCAGGGCATGGAGCACAAGGTCATCACCCGCAACACCGACCGCGAGTGCGAGGACCCGCGCGTGTGCGGCTACTGCTTGGCGGGCTGCCAGAAGGGTTGCAAGCAGTCCACCCTCAAGACCTTCCTCCAGGACGCCGCCGACGCCGGTGCGCGCTTCGTGGTGGGAGCCCGTGCCGACCGCGTGCTGGTGGAGGACGGGCGGGCGGCCGGCGTGGAGGCTCTCGTGTCCCACGCCGACGGCACGCAGACGCGCCTGCGCGTCGATGCGCCCACCGTGGTCGTGGCGGGCGGGTCCGTGGAGTCGCCGGCGCTGCTGCTGCGCTCGGGCATCGGCGGGCCCGCTGCCGGCAAGCACCTGCGGCTGCAGCCCGCGGGTGTGGTCGAGGGCGTCTACGAGGAGCCCATCGAGGGGTGGGTGGGCCAGATCCAGTCCGCCGTCTCGTACGACTTCGCCGACTGCGAGGGGGAGTACGGCTTCCTCCTGGAGAGCGCGCCCACGCTCCCGGCTTCGCAAGCCGGCTCCTACCCGTTCGAGGACGGTCGCCGGCACAAGGAGGACCTGCTGCGCTGCTTGCGCAACTCCGCTCCGTTCATCAGCGTGGCGCGCGACCACGGCGAGGGCGAGGTGGTCGTCGACGAGCACGGCCGTGCGGTGGTGCGCTGGTCGCTCGACGACGAGTTGGACCGGCGCATGTTCGTGCGGGCGCAGCTCGAGCTGTGCCGGCTCCACCGCGCGGCGGGCGCCAAGGAGATGTTCACGTTCCACTCGGAGCGGATCTGGTGGCGCGAGGGCGATGACTTCGACGCCTTCCTCGGGCGCGTGGAGACGGCGTCCTACGAGGCGGCGGACGTCGTCGTGTTCTCCGCCCACCAGATGGGCTCGTGCCGGATGGGCAGCGATCCCGCGGAGTCCGTGGCGGATGGCCGCGGCCAGCTCCACGACGTCGCCGGGGTGTGGATCGGGGACGCCTCGGCGTTCCCCACGGCGCCGGGCGTGAACCCGATGATCTCGGTCATGGCCCTCGCACACAGGACCGCCGGGGAGATCCTGCGCGTGTAACCCAACCGGAACTTTCTATGCCCGATTGGGTTACGGTGGCCATATGTCACGGATCGTCGCCGCACTCGCCACCGCCCTTGCCCTTCTGGTCCTGCCGGCCGCCGCCACGGCGGCCCGGGACCTCCAGATCGGGATCATGGACGACCAGCTGATCCTGTTCGACGACAACGAGCGGATCAACGGGGCCATGACCGTCTTCACCGAGAACCTCGGGGCGGACTTCGTCCGGGTCTCGGCGTTCTGGCGCGACATCGCGCCGGCCGCGGAGGCCCAGGACAAGCCGGCCGGCTTCCAGGCGCACGACCCCAACGCGCCGGGCTATGACTGGACCGTGCTCGACAAGGTCGTGCAGACCGCGCACGCGCGCGGGCTGAAGGTGCTGATCTCGATCACCACCCCGGCGCCGATCTGGGCCAGCGCGTCGCCGAGCCGCGAGAACCCGGTGTGGAAGATCAGGCCGGTCGAGTTCGCCCGCTTCGCGCAGGCGGTGGCCACCCGCTACGAGCCCTATGCCGACATGTACGCGATCGGCAACGAGCCCAACCAGGGCGCCTGGCTTCAGCCCCAGGCCGACAGCAAGGGCCTCTACGCCCCGCACCTCTACCGCCGCTGGGTGGACGGCTCCTACCCGCGAATCAAGAAGGCCGACCCCACCTCCACCGTGCTGATCGGCGAGCTCGCCTCCAGCGGCCGCGACGACCGCGGCGCCACGCGGCCCATCCGCCCGCTCGAGTTCCTGCGCGAGATGGCCTGCCGCGACGACGACTACGACCGCAAGCGCCGCGGCCGCTGCGACGACTTCGAGGCCGTCGAGGCCGACGCGATCGGCCACCACCCGTACAAGTTCGCCGGCCGTCCCGACCGCCGCTCCCGCGAGCGCGACGACGCCGCGATCGGCGACTGGAGGCGGCTGCGCAGCACCGTCGACCAGCTCACCCGGCGCAAGGGGCTGCGACCGCAGCAGGGCAGGCGCTTCGACTTCTGGTACACCGAGTTCGGCTACCAGACCGACCCGCCCGACCCCATCAGCGGCATCTCGCTCGCCCGCCAGGACGACTATCTCCAGCAGGCGTTCCACTACGCCTGGCGCACCCCGCGGGTGCGCGGCATGGTGCAGTTCCGCCTCACCGACGGCGAGCTCACCGACGCCGAGGGGCCGGCCCGCTTCTCGGAGTTCCAGAGCGGCCTGCTGTTCGAGGACGGGAAGCCCAAGACGGCCTACCACAACTTCATGGACCCGTTCTGGATCTCGGAGACCAAGCCCGACGAGGGCGACGGCATCACGCTCTGGGGTCAGGTGCGCCCGGGCGTGAACCACCGTGTGGCGGTCCAGTACCGCTCCCGCCCGAGCCGTGACTGGAAGACGCTCTTCACGCGCGAGACGGACGAGAACGGCTACTGGGAGCGGCGCATCGAGGGCCGCACCGGCCAGTTCCGCTTCACCTGGAGCGACGGCCGCTCCACCGCGCGCACGGTGCACGTGCAGGACTGACCGCCACCCCGCCACGAACTGCACGAACGTCGCTCGCTACCCCCCATAGGGGCCAGCGAGCGACGTTCGTGGTGCGTGGGGTGGATCCGTCGTAGGGTTCCGGCCGGTGGTCAGCGTCCAGACAGAGGGAGATGTCGCGGTCGTGCGCATCGACCGCCCGCCCGCCAACGCCATGGACCTCGAGCTGCTCGCCGCCGGCCACGCCGCGCTGTCGGAGGTGGAGGACGCGGGCGCCGTGGTGCTCACCGGTCGCGAGGGCTTCTTCTCGGCGGGGGTGGACCTCAAGCTGGCGCCCACGCTGGACGCCGGCGGCCAGCGCGAGATGGTGGAGGGCATCAACCGCCTGTTCGCCGGCTGGTACGCGCTTCCCCGCCCGCTGGTGTGCGCGGTCAACGGCCACGCCATCGCCGGCGGCCTGATCATGGCGCTGTGTGGAGACCTGCGCGTGGGCGTGGACGCGGGCGCCAAGCTCGGCCTCACCGAGCTGAAGGCGGGCATCCCCTACCCGGCCGTGGCGCTCGCGGTCACGCGCGCGGAGCTCACCCCGGCCGCCGTGCGCCTGCTGGCCCTGCGCGCCCACCTCGTCGAGCCGCCCGAGGCGCTCCGCCTGGGCGTTCTCGACGAGCTTGCGCCGGCCCCCGCCCTGCTCGACACCGCAATCGAGCGGGCCGGCGAGCTCGCCGCGCTGCCGCGGGCGGCGTATGAGACGGTGAAGCGGCAGGTGCGCGGCCCGGCCATAGAGGCCATGGACCGGCTCCTGGAGGGTGGCGACGACCCGATGCTCGGGGCGTGGCTCGGCGACGAGGCCGCGGCCGCTTCACGGGCCATCCTCGAACGCGGCTGATCCGTCAGACTCCATTCATGGCGGAGGGCGTGCGCACGCGAGCCAGGCCGTCCCCGAACGGCGGGCCGCCCGGCAGCACCCGGCCGAGCGCCGACGGGCTGCTCGGCGGCCTGAGTCCGCTCAGGCTCGGGGCCGCCCTGGGCAGGGCGGTTCGGGCGCGCATCCCGCGCGCCGACCTCGACGAGCGCGATCCCGACTACATCCGGGACACGCTCCCGGGCATGTGGCTGCTGGCCTCGTTCTGGTTCCGCGCCGAGGTGCGCGGCCTCGACCGCATCCCCGCCGCAGGGCCCGTGCTGCTCGTGGGCAACCACTCGGGCGGCAACGTAACCCCCGACACCACGGTCTTCACGCTCGCCTTCAACACCTACTTCGGGGTCGAGCGCCGCTTCTTCCAGCTGGCCCACAACCTCGTGCTCGCCATGCCCGGCCTCGGCCGGCTGCGCAAGTACGGCACGGTGGCGGCGAACCCGGAGAACGCCGAGCAGGCCCTCGACTCGGGCGCCGCCCTGCTGGTGTATCCGGGAGGCGACTACGAGGTGCACCGTCCCAGCTGGCACGCCGGGCGCGTGGACTTCAACGGCCGCAAGGGCTTCATCCGCCTGGCGCTCGCCAAGGACGTGCCGATCGTGCCGGTGGTGTCGGCGGGTGGCCAGGAGACGGCCCTCTTCCTCAGCCGCGGGGAGCGCCTGTCCCGCCTCCTCGGGCTGGACGCGCTCCTGCGCCTCAAGGTGCTGCCGATCTCGCTCGCGCTGCCCTGGGGGCTCAACGTGGGCGACATGCTCGGCCACATCCCGCTGCCGGCGAAGATCACGATCCAGGTGCTCGACCCCATCGACGTGCGCGCCGAGTTCGGACGCGAGCCCGACCTGCGCGAGGTCTACGACGAGGTGCTGGGCCGCATGCAGGACGCGCTCGACGACCTGCAGGCGGAACGGCGCCTGCCCGTGATCGGCTGATGCGGATCGAGTGCACCGAGACGGTGGCGGCCCCGGCGGAGCGGGTGTGGGAGCTCGTCACCGATCCCTCGCGCTACCGCGACTTCTTCGCCGGCATGACCCGCTGGGACGTGGTGAGCGACAGGGAACGCGGGCTCGGCGCCCGCTACGACATCCGCCTGCGCGCGGGCGCGGCGGAGGTCGGGTCGCTCATCGAGATCGTCGAGTTCGAGGAACGCCGGGACATGGCGTGGACCTCGATCACGGGTCTCGACCAGCGGGGGCGCTGGCGGCTGCGCGAGCACGAGCCTGGATCCACCAAGGTCACCCTGCGGCTGAGCTACCAGGCTCCGGGCGGCCTGTTGGGGTTGGTGTCGGACCGGATGGGGGCACCGATCGTGAAGCAGCACCTGGAGCGCACGCTCGAGAACGTAAAACGGATGTTGGACGAGGAGGGAGACCACCAGATGGAGGGAGAGCAGACCGGCCTGCTGGGAGCCGTACAGGCGAGGCTCCACGCAGCCAAGGTGCTGGTGCAGGCAGGCATGATCAAGCCCGAGCGGCCCGACCGGGCGCTGCGGGCGCTCGCCGCGCTCCGCGAGTGGGGCCGGACGCCGGCCGCCGGCTACGTGGCCGGCGAGGCGCGGCGACCGCACGACGTCGCGATCATCGACGAGCTCGGGCAGCTCACCTTCGCCGAGGTCAACCGGCGCACCAACGCGCTCGCGAACGCGCTCGCGGATGCCGGCGTGTCCGAGGGCGACGGCGTGGGGATCATGTGCCGCAACCACCGCTACTTCATCGAGTCCACGGTGGCCTGCTCGAAGCTCGGCGCGCACGCGCTCTACCTCAACACCGCCTTCGCCGGGCCCCAGCTTGCCGAGGTCGTGAAACGCGAGAAGCCCCGGCTGCTGATCTACGACGAGGAGTTCGCGGAGCTCCTGTCGGAGGCGGGACGCCGGCGCAAGCGCATCGTGGCCTGGGAGGAGGAGGGCCAGACGGGCGACCCCACGCTCGAGGCGCTCATCGCGAGCACGGACGACGCGGTGCCCATGGCCCCCGAGAAGCCGGGCAAGCAGATCATCCTCACCTCGGGAACCACCGGCACGCCGAAGGGGGCCTCGCGCGCGCCGCTCGCCTCGCTCAACCCGGCGGTGTCGATCCTGTCGAGGATCCCGCTCAGGGCCGGGGAGAAGCACTTCATCGTGGCGCCTCTGTTCCACTCATGGGGCTTCGCGCACTTCTCGCTCGGGATGCTGCTGGGCTCCACGTTCGTGCTGCGGCGGAAGTTCGTGCCCGAGGACACGCTCGCGACCATCGCCCGAGAGCGTCCCACCTCCGCGCCGATGGTACCCGTGATGGCGCAGCGCATCATGGAGCTGCCCGAGGACACCCGCCGCCGCTATGACTGCTCGTCGCTGAAGGCGGTCCCGCTGTCGGGCAGCGCGCTGCCCGGTGAGCTGGCCGTGAAGTTCATGAACGAGTTCGGCGACGTGGCCTACAACCTCTACGGCTCCACCGAGGTGGCCTGGGCCACGATCGCCACCCCGGCCGAGCTGCGCGCCGCGCCCGGCACCGCCGGCCGCCCGCCCGTGGGCACGGTGCTGAAGATCCTCGACGAGCAGGGGCGCGAGCTGCCGCCCGGCCAGACGGGACGCATCTTCGTGGCCAACGAGATGCTGTTCGAGGGCTACACCGGCGGCGGCTCGAAGGACATGGTGAACGGGCTCATGGCCACCGGGGACGTGGGCCACGTCGACGAGGCCGGTCACCTGTTCGTCTCCGGCCGCGACGACGAGATGATCGTCTCCGGCGGCGAGAACGTGTTCCCCCGAGAGGTGGAGGACACGCTCGCGCGCCACGACGCCGTGGCGGAGGTCGCGGTGATCGGCGTGGACGACAAGGACTTCGGCCAGCGCCTCAAGGCCTTCGTCGTGCTGCGCGAGGGGGAGAAGGCCGGCGCCGACGACCTCAAGGCCCACGTCAAGTCCAACCTCGCGCGCTACAAGGTGCCCCGCGACGTGGAGTTCATCGACGAGCTGCCGCGCAACGCCACGGGCAAGGTGCTCAAGCGGGAGCTGATGGAGCGCGAGGAGGCCGAGGCCTCCTCCTGAGACCAGGTTGACACTGCGCCCGCGTGCGACAGCGGTCAGGCTGGGGGCGTGGCCGCTCCCGATGCCTCCGGTCCCCGCGAGGGCCTGATCCTGGCGCTGTTCACGGTGCTCGCGCTCGCCGCCAGCGCGTTCGTGCTGGTGAGCGAGGAGTCGGATGCAGTGGACGACCCGGTGCAGAAGGCCGCGCGCGGGGAGATCGCGGCGCTCGGCGAGCTGTCGCTGCTGCGCGAGCGCAACCTGCGGCGGGCTCTCGACACGATCGAGGCCGGCCCGTATCCGCTCATCGAGACCATCCATGTGAGCGCCGGGGAGGTACGCGCCACCGTCCGGGACGCCGACGGGATCAGGCGAGTCCTGCTGATAGACGCGGGGTTCGACACGGATGAGCGGGACTTCGGCACCGGCACGGGCGAGGCGGTGAGCCCGGCCGAGGTCGACGCCGGCGCACCGGAGCGCATGGTGCGCGAGATCGTGCGCCGGCTGGGGGTGTCCGCGGAGGACGTGGACTACGTCACGGCGAGCTTCTCGAATCGCGCCACCGGCCCCCGCTGGTACATGCCGCTCACCACCGGCCCGGCTCGCGAGCGCCAGTGGATCGCGGAGGCGGACGGCGGCGAGCTGCGCAGGCCGGGCGAGGAGTCGAGATGAGGTACTGGCTCGCCACGCTCGCGGGGCTCGGGCTCTGCCTGGCCGCCGTGGTGGCGGTGGACTGGGGCCTCTACCACCTCATCCGCACCGGCACGTGCGCCTCGGGTGGCCCATACGTCGTCGCCCGGCCGTGCCCGGCCGAAACCGGCGGCCACATAGCCGCGCTGATGGGCGGCATCTTCGGCGGCCTGGCCGGGATCGGCATCTACGCGGCGCGCGGCACGGGCGGCCGGCGCGGCCTCATCGGGCTCGGCGGCGTCATGTGGTCGCTGCTGTTCGTGACCATCGCAGCCAGCGCCGCGCTGGCCGCCTTCGGCCCCGCGGCCACAGGCGAGGACGGCGCCGAGGTGGCGGCCATCGTGCTGGCCGCCATCTTCGTCCCGATGGGGCTGGCGGCGCCGGCGGTCTCGTGGCTGGGCCGCGGCGCCATGCGGGCCAAGGCCGAGCGCGATGCCGCCGCGGCCGCGGCGGTGCCTCCCGCTGCCGCTCCCGCGTTCCGGGCCACGCGTGCCGGCAGCGACCCGCTCGAGCGGCTGCAGAAGCTGGCCGGCCTCCGCGCCGCCGGGGCCCTCACCGAGGCCGAGTTCGAGGAGCAGAAGCGGAAGCTGCTCGAGAAGATGTGACGGCTACCGTCCTGCCTGACTGTGGCGGCTTCAGCAGAACAGGACAGTGGATGGGAAAGGCGCGCGGATCGCCGGCCGGCGCCGCCCGGATGAACGTCCCGGAGCACCCCGGGATAGGGGGGCGCGCGGGACGTTCATCGCGGTTGGCGACAAACCGGACGGCCGCGGCTCTCCTCGCGCCCGACGGTCCACGAACCGCTCAGTTGACCCACGCAAGCGTGGATCGATCCGCTAGCGCCCCCCGCCCAGGTAGCGCACGCGCAGGCTGCGGCCGGCCACGCGGCGCCCGCGGCGGTCGAAGCCGGTCACGCGCAGCTTGTGCACGCCGCGGTCGAGGCTCCGGGAGGGACGGTGGCGGATGCGGAACGGCTCGCGCCGGTCGCTGCGGATGCGGCGGCCGCGGAGCGAGAACCTCACGCGCTCGATCCGCGAGCTCGCGCGCACGTTCACCCGCAGGGCACGCCGAAAGCGGTGCGACGCGGGCCGGACCCGCAGCCGCCGGCCCAGGTAGCGCACGCGCACGGCATCGCTCGCCACGCGTCGCCCACGGCGGTCGTAGCCCACCGCGCGGAGCGTGTGCACGCCGCGGCGCAGCTTCCGGGTCGGGGTGTGCCGGAGCGTGAACGGCCCACGGCTGTCGGTTCCGATCCGGCGCCCGCGGAGGCTGAAGCGCACCTTGGAGACGCGGGACCCCGTGCTCACGCGCAGGCGCAGGGCGCGCCGAAAGCGGCGCGACACCGGGCGCAGCGCGACGCTCGCGGGCGGGGGAACGGCCTGGCTGCCGTCTCCGCCGCCGGGAGCCGGCGCGGGTGTCCCGGCGGGGGGAGGGGCCGGCGCGTGTCCCGCGGGCGGCCGCGCCGCGGCCGGGTGCAGCTCCGAGATGCGGAAGTCGCGCACGTGGAAGTCGAGGTTGTCGCCGCGCACGCCAACGGCGCCCGGCGCCGTGATGGGCGCGCAGCCCTCCCCGGCGTCCACCGCGCGCAGCACGCGTACGCCGTCGCGGAAGACCTCGACGACCACCGAGCCGTCGGCCGCCGTGTCGATCGAGGCGCCCATTGCGCGCCACTCGCCCAGGGGCAGCGGGATCACCGCCGAGGAACCGATCTCGTAGTAGGTGCCGCCGTTGCTGGACCCTCCGCGGCACTTCTTCTTGACGAGCACCTTGCCGTCACGCCGGGCCACCGATGCGTAGTAGAGCGACTCCTCGTCCTGGTAGCGCAGCCACAGGTGGATGCCGTCAAAGCCGACCTCCGGTGTCGAGCCCGTGGAGGTCCAGGCGTTGCCCCGCAACAGCGCGTCCACCCGCACGTCCCCGAAGTCGAAGCGCTTGGTGTTAAGCCGGAACACCGCCGAGTTGGTGCAGTTCGTGGAGAGCCTGTTGGGGCCGCAGTCGTCGGGCACGCCCGTCCAGCCGCCGGCAAACAGCGACCCGGACGTCATGTCCCAGTCCGGGGACTCCACGCCGCCGGAGCTCCAGTGCGCGTACTCGTTGGTGACCAGGTTGCCCTCGACCGGCTCCGCCAGGGAGTCGGAGAACAGAACGGCGGCGCCCGCCGGTGAGGCGGCGCACAGCAGCATGGCGAGCGCGAGCAGCAGGAGACTGAGGCGGTGAGGGGCCACCACCCCTGCTATCGGCGGGCCGGCCGGTGGGGTTTAGTCCGCGCGCGCCCAGCCTCGACAGCGGCCGCTCACGCGCATCCGCGCCACGGCGCCCGCCGGCTCGCGGCCGAGCGAGAACAGCCCCACCCAGCGCATCCGCTCGCGGCGCGCCGCGCGCACCCGGGCCGCCAGGCCGGCCGAGCTCTCGTACCAGACGCGGGCTCCGTCGCGGCGGTAGGTCACGGCCCCGCCGGAGCGCCGGCCGCCGCGGCGTCGCTCCTGGGCCTCGTAGGAGGCCACGAGCTCGGCTCGCCCGCCGTCTGGCGGCCACGAGTAGCCGAAGGCGCCGAGCACGGGAGCCACGCGCGAGCGTGAGACCTCGGCCGCGTAGCGCACGACGTCGCGGAAGCCGCGGGCGGTGGTGATCGGGCCCGGCTCGCCGCCCGCGAAGTGCTCGTTGTAGCCCGACGCCAGCACGAGGTCGGCGTGGCGGGCCAGCGAGCGGTGGTCGTACGCGGCGCTGCTGCGCGTGGCGCCCACGGCGGTCCGGCGCGGCACGTAGACGGCCAGGCGCCGGCCATCGCGGTGGAGCCGGCCCGCCAGGTCGCGCACGAAGGCGCTGAAGGCCCGGCGCTCGGACGGCCGCACCTCCTCCAGGTCGAGCGTGATCCCGTCGAAGCCCTCACTCGCCGCGAGCCGCGCGAGCGCCCGGGCCGCCCGCTTCCGCTGGGCGCCGCGCGAGAACACCCGCGCGAAGCCGAGCCGGGCGTTCACCACCGGCCAGACGCCGCTGCGGTTGCGGCGGGCGAGGCGCAGCACGTCGGACCGCGGCGGCCCCCCGCTCACCCGCAGCCGGCGATCGGCCTCGTACCAGTTGGGCGCCACCACGCTCACGCGGCGGCCGGCGCGGCGGAGGCTGTCGAGCTCGCGGTCGCCCTCGACGTTCGAGAGGAAGGCGAACAGGCACGGTGCCGGGGCGGGCCGCTCCGGGCGCTCCTGCTCCCCGACCGCGGCCCACACGATCGGGGCCGCCGCGGCGGAGCTGAACAGGATGGCGAGCACGAGGTCGCGCACGACCGTCAACGGCCGGAGCCGTACCTGCCGAGCCAGTCGTGCAGCTCCTCCGTGCTGGTGTCTCGGCGGATCTCGAATCGGAAGACCATGTCGGTGGCCCCGCCCGCGCGGCTGAACGGCGGGTCCTCGCTCTGGACGAAGATCACCTCGAACTGGTGCGCCAGCCACGGCCGCAGCATCTCCGGGATGCGGCGGTCGTTGGTGTGGTGCTGGCCGAACTCGCTGAACGGCACGGCGAACGCGTGCGACTCGAAGCCCGGCATCTGGTCGCGCATCTCGCGCTTGCCCCAGAGGATGTCGCCGATGATCCGGTCGCGCGCGCTGCCGAAGCTCTCCAGCCCGGCCTCGGCGCCGTTCCAGGCGCGGTTGGCATAGAACGGCCCCTCGGAGTCGGGACCGGTGGGCACCGCGTGGTGGCCGTGGCCGGCGTGGAGCTGGATGTGCCAGCGGCCGCTGTCGCGCATGGCAAGGAGCTCGTCCCAGGTCGAGTAGAAGCCGCCGCGCTCGCCCGCCTCGCCGGACATCGCGAACATCGTGGCCTCGAAGCCGTGGCGCTCCAGCACGGCGTCGGCGCCGCGGAACGAGTCCAGCTGGCCGTCGTCGAAGGTCACGAGGATCGGCTTCTCCGGCAGGTCCACGTCCTCGCCGCCGAGCCAGCGCGTGTAGGTCTCGATCCCGATCGTGGCGAAGCCCAGCTCGTCGAGCATCGCCATCTGGCGCGCGAACTCGTCCCGGGTGATCGAGTAGGGGCTGCTGGGCCGCTCCTCGATGCCGTGGTAGGTGAGCACGGGCACCCGTCCGCCGGGAACCCGCACGGGCTCCCAGTCGCGCGGCGCGACCTCCGGCGCGGGCAGCGCGTCACGGTTCAGGTAGGCGTCCTCGAACTGCGCGTACTCGTCCTCGACCTTCGGCACCGAGAGCACCACCGGCACCACCGACAGCGGGATCAGCGCGAGAGCGCCGAGCTTCTTCAGCCGCTCGATCATGCCTGCGCCCCGTGCGTCGACGGTCTCGTGCCCCAGGTGGAGCGGTTCGCGGTGAGCACCGCCCAGTAGGTCTGCCAGACCAGGAAGACGAGGTAGAAGAACACGAAGATCACGCCGTAGACCCAGAGCGTGTCGTCGTAGCGGCGCGTGCGGATGGCGTAGTAGAGCCCGTACACGAGCGCGAGCACGTAGATGCCCAGGAGATAGATGAACGGCGCGCCGGCGTCCTCGACCACCGGGCGCCACCACAGCGCCCGGGCCACCACGATCGGCGCGAGCAGCGGCAGCACGATCGACACGTAGGTCGAGATCGATGCGATCGGGTGCTTGCGCCAGATGAAGCCGCCCACGATGAGCGACTCACGCGTCCAGCTGCGCTTCCAGCGCATCTGCTGCGTGAGGAACTTCTGGAAGCTCGAGGGCACGATCGTGTGCGACCGCGCCTCGGAGTCGTAGCGCACCTTCCAGTCACGCAGCACGAAGTTGGTGAGCGAGCGATCGTCGCCGAACGTGGCCGGCCGGCCCAGGAAGCGCTGGTGCTCCCACTCGCCGAGGTGGGGGAGGATCGCCTCGGCGCGATAGGCCGCGAAGCAGCCCGAGCAGCAGGTGACCGCGTTGAAGATGGACTCGGCCGCCTTCAGCACGCGGAATGCCACGAAGTAGCGGACGGCCTGCATGCGGGTGAGCCAGGACTCGCGCGTGTTCTGCACGTCGGCGTGGCCGCAGATGGCGCCCACGTCGGGGTCGGCGAAGCCCTGCACGAGCGTGCGCAGAGCATCCTCCTCGAGCATCGAGTCGGAGTCCACGAACGCGAGGATCTCGGCGTCGGTGGCGCGCATTCCCGCCGCCATCGCCGCGCGCTTGCCGCGGTTCTCCCCGAAGCTGATCACGTGCACGCGATCGCCCGCCTGCGCGGCCACGCGCTCGATCTCCTCCGCGGTGCCGTCGGTGGACCCGTCGTCCACCACGATCACCTCGAGCCTGTCGTGGGGATAGTCCACGTCGAGCAGCGAATGCACGGAGCGCGCGATCGCGTCCTCTTCGTTGAAGGCCGGCATGACCACGGCCACCGTGGGCTCGTGCTCGGCCTCGCGTCCCTTGCCGGGCCGGTAGAAGAGGCTGAGTAAGAAGCGACTGAGGATGTAGCCGCAGACGGTGAGGCCGTAGATCGCAAAGAACGGGTCGATCAGCACCATCTCCACGAACACCGCCTTGTAGGCGACGATCGCGAGGCAGAGCGCGACCAGGTACGCCGTCGCGGTGACGGCCAGCACGTTGCCGGCGGGCCTCATCGGGCTCGGCGCGTGGTGTCGAGTACGAGCGGGCAGCCGGCCAGCCAGCCGCTGTCGGCGTCGGGATGGACCGTGCAGACCACCACGAGGTCCCACTCCGCGCCGCCCGGGTCGGGCTCCGAGCGCAGGCCGCCGGCCAGCTCGGGCACGAGCGGGTCGTGGTAGCGCACGTCCGCGCCGCGCTCGCGCAGCAGGGAGATGACCTCCAGCGCCGGCGCCTCGCGCACGTCGCGCACGCCGGGCTTGTAGGCGGCGCCCAGCACGAGCACGCGCCGGCCGCCCACGTCGCCGCCGAGCAGCTCCGCGGCGCGCTCGGCCACCCGCGCGGGGCGCTCGTGGATGGAGCGCATGGCCCGCTCGATCAGCGGCGCGTCGACCCCGCCCGCCAGCAGGTAGTGCGGGTCGCAGGGGATGCAGTGGCCGCCCACGCCCGCGCCGGGGTAGAAGGGCATGTAGCCGTACGGCTTGGTGGCCGCGGCCTCGGTCACCTCGATCGGGTCGAGGCCGAAGCTGTGGCAGGCCTCGTCGAGCTCGTTGGCCAGCGCGATGTTCACCGCGCGGAAGGTGTTCTCCTGGAGCTTGGTCAGCTCCGCCGCCTCGGGTGAGGACACCCGGTGCAGCATCGTGGCGATCCGCCACAGCACCGTGGCCGCCGCCTCGGCGCACGCGGGCGTCACCGCGCCGAGCACGCGCGGCACGCTCTCCTGCTCATGCGCGGCGTTGCCCGGGTCCACGCGCTCGGGGGAGAACGCCACGAACACGTCGCGCCCGGGCTCCAGGCCGCGGGCGCGCAGCGGCTCCACCAGCAGGTCGCGGGTGGTGCCCACGTAGCTCGTGCTCGTGAGCACGATCGTCTGGCCCGGGTTGGCGCGCGCCACGACGGCCTCGCAGGCGGCGCGCAGCGGGCCCAGGTCCGGCCTGCGCCCGGCGTCGACGGGGGTGGGCACGCAGACGAGCACCGTGCGCGCCTCCGCGAGCGCGGCGGCGTCTGCGGTGAGGCGGAAGTTGGGCAGGTGCAGCGCGGCCTCCAGGCGCCGGTGGTCGTGCGCGAGCAGATCGACGTCTCGGGCGCGGATCGCGTCGAGGCGCGAGGCGCTGGCGTCGATCCCGGTCACGGCGGTGCCGGCGTCCATCAGGGCCAGGGCGGTGGGGAGGCCCACATAGCCGAGGCCGAGCACGGCCACGGGCTCGTGCGTGGTCTCTCTGCTTGCAGCATGGTGGGACGACGTCATCGTCGGCATGGCTCTGCGCGCTCCCTTTCGATCGACTGCGCTGGGCACTGCTGCGTGGCGTCGGACTGCGAGGCCTCGTGGTCGCTACCCAACGCCAGGGGACCGAAAACATCTCGGTGACCCCAGTCACAGTTGGCGCATAAAGATCCTCTGAGGGACCGCAACATCTGACCCTTCTGATTGTCTTAGTCACCCGTGCGGAGCCCTCTCCTCGTCCTGGCCGCGGTCGTCGCGATGCTCGTCGCGTCGGCGCCGGCCCATGCCGTCGACACGCCGAGCGACCGCACGCTCTACGACGACGGCCACGGCGAGCGCTACCTGCTCGACGGCGACTGGCTGCTCCGCCTCGACCCCACCGACCAGGGCGTGGCCCAGGGCTTCCACACCCAGGAGACCACCGAAGGCTGGTCCACCGTCTCGATTCCCAACGCCTGGAACGCCGGGGACGACTCCGCGGAGTCCCAGCGCGGCGGCATCGCCTGGTACCGCAAGGACTTCAAGCTCGAGCGCGGCAAGCGCTCCGGCAGCTATCTCTTCCGCTTCGAGTCCGTCAACTACCGCGCCACCGTCTGGCTCAACGGGGAGCTGATCGGAACCCACGAGGGCGCCCAGGTGCCCTTCGAGCTGCCGGCGGAGAGCCTGTCGCGCAACGGCGGCAACCGCCTGGTCGTCCGCGTGGACAGCCGCCGCTCCGACAGCGACGTCCCGCCGTTGACCGAGTCGGCGGTCACCGGCCTGCCCGGCGGGGGCTGGTGGAACTACGGCGGCATCCTGCGCGAGGTCTATCTGCGCCGCTACGACGATGTGGACCTCGAGAACCTGCGGGTGCGCCCGCAGCTCCGCTGCCGCACCTGCGACGCGCGCGTGCTCATCACGGCCACGCTCAAGAACGACCGCGGCGGCCGCCGCAAGGTTCGCGTGAGCGGCCGGTTCGGCGGCCGGCGCTGGCGCACCCGCCCGGTCAGCATCCCGTCGGGGCGCACGCGCGAGGTCTCCGCGAGCTTCACCGTGCGCAACCCGCGCCTGTGGTCGCCGGAGCGCCCGAGCCTCTACGACGTCACGGCGCGCGTCACGCGCGGCCGCAGCGTGATGTCCACCTGGGAGACCCACGCCGGCGTCCGCTCGATCGAGGTCACCGACAACGGGCGGGTGGAGCTCAACGGCCGCCCGATCACCTTCCGCGGCGCCTCGATCCACGAGGACCACCCGCAGATCGGCTCCGCCCTCACCCCGCGCAAGCGCAGGCAGCTCATCGCCAACCTGCTGCGCCTCAACGCCAACATCACGCGCGCGCACTACCCGCTGCACCCCGAGTTCTACGAGCTCGCCGACCGCTACGGGTTGATGATCTGGAACCAGGTGCCGGTCTACCGGATGCGGGAGACCCTGCTCACGAGCTTCGTGCGCCGCAAGGGCCTGCGCCTGCTCGAGTCGATGGTCCGGCGCGACTGGAACCATCCGTCGGTGCTCACCTGGAGCATCGCCAACGAGCTGTCGCGCAACGTCGATCCCAACCAGGAGCGCTACATCCGCGACGCTCTCAACCGGATCAAGAGGCTCGACCCCACGCGACTCACCGCCATCGACATCGCCGGTTACCCGTCAGTGCGGCTGCGCTCGATCTACCGCCAGTTCGACGCGCTGGGGATCAACAGCTACTTCGGCTGGTATCCGGGCCCGGTGGGGTCCGTGCTCAACCGCGAGGTGCTTGGCCCGTATCTCGACCAGCTCCACGACTACTACCGCCGCCAGGCGCTGTTCATCACCGAGTTCGGCGCGGAGGCCAACCGCGACGGGCCGCTCGAGGAGAAGGGCACGTTCGCGTTCCAGACGCAGTTCATGAAGGACCACCTGGAGACGTATGACCGGCGCCCGTTCGTGAACGGCGCAATCGCCTGGATCCTCCAGGACTTCAAGGTCCGGCCCGGCTGGGACGGCTACAACCGCGAGCCCAGCCCGCCCTATAACAAGAAGGGCCTGATCGACGAGAACTTCAACCGCAAGCCCGTCTTCGACGACGTGGCCCGCATGTACGAGCGCGCGATCGCGCGCGGCGCGCGGCGCGGCCGCCGCGGCCGGGCCAGCGGCTACGAGGACATGCGGATGGCGCCCATCGCCAGCGTCACCCAGGGGGAGGCGTTCCAGCCCGACCGCGTCCGCCTGCTGGCCATCTTCCGCACGCTCGAGCTGGGCGAGAAGGCCCTGATGTCGGGCCAGTTTCGCCACCTCGAGAACGAGGACGCCGACCTCGAGCCCTACCAGGACCGCAAGGTCGTGCTCGAGGAGGCGCCGTATCCGCACACCACGTGGACGCCGGTGGCCGAGACGTTCACGGACCAGGAGGGCTACTACTTCTTCAGCCGCGACGTCACCCTCAACACCCGCTACCGCGTGCGCAGCGCCGACCCGCCGCAGGTGGTCAGCGAGGAGCCGATCGTCCGGGTGCGGCTGCGCGCCGAGCTCAACGCCCGCCCCGAGCGCGTGCGCTCCGGGCGCCTGGTCACGTTCAGCGGCACGGTCAGTCCTCCGCATGACGGCATGACGGTGTTCATCCAGCGCAGGGACGACCGTGGGCGCTGGCGCAACGTCGCGCGCACACGCACGCGGCTCAACGAATCCGGGCTGGCGGAGTTCAGCCGCCGGGTGCGCCACCGCAAGGAGGGCGAGTTCTCCTACCGCGTGCGGCTCGCGGGCGACGCCGACCACCTGCCGGGCGTCTCGGGCGCCACGGACGTCACGGTGCTCGAGCCGCGCGGCAGCCGGTAGCGTCGTCGGACCGCCGCGCGTTGTAGGTTTCGCGCCGTGACCGCGTTCTACGTGCTTGGAGGGCTGCTCGCGGCCTGGGCGCTCATCGTCACCGCGCTCGGGGTCACCCGGCACGACTTCCCGGGCTCGGGGGGCGGCGAGCGCATCGTCGCCGGCATCTCCGTCGTGCTGGTGGCCGGCGCCATCGGTTCGGGCATCATCACGGCGGCGAGCTCCGAGCACGGGGGCGAGGAGCACGCCGAGGCCTCGGAGGCGGCCGAGGCGCCGGAGCCGGCCGCCGGCGGGCCCACGCTGGAGGCCGATCCCAGCGGCGCCCTCGCATTCGACACGGACACGCTGGAGGCGCAGGCGGGCCAGGTCACGATCACGATGGACAACCCTTCGTCCACCCCGCACAACGTCGCGCTCGAGGGCCAGGGGGTCGACGAGGAGGGCGAGGTCGTCACCGAGGCGGAGTCGCAGGTCAGCGCCGAGCTCCAGCCCGGCGAGTACACGTTCTTCTGCTCCGTGCCCGGCCACCGCCAGGGCGGCATGGAAGGCACGCTCACAGTCGAGTAGCGCGCGGGGCGGGACTCCGCCCGCGCTGAAGTGCGAACGGCCGAGGTCGCGTGACCCCGGCCGCAGTCGCTACGTGAGAGCACCCCCAACCTCAACCGGGGACCAGTCTATGTGCGATCCGCCCGGTTCGCGACCGCTTGCCGCGTTTGGCGCGCGACTGGATGGGAACGGAAAGGGCATGGCCAATCCACGCTTGCTCGTAGCCTTCACGTCCGCCCTCGCAGTCGCCGTCGTGGCCTTCGCGATCGCGGTGGTCGTGGGCGAGTGGTGGGTCCTGCCGGTGGCGCTGGTCGGCCACGTGATCGGGTTCGGGACCGTCATGGCGTTCATCGGCGCGCGCATCTCCGACGACCGCGACAAGCCCGACCCCGTCACCGAGGCCCGCCTGGAGGAGGAGGCCGTCGAGGGCCAGGGCCCCAACGGCAGCCGCAGGCCCGAGGACGAGCCCCGGGTCTTCGGCCACTGACGGCGACTGACGCCTGGTTCGCTACTTCAGCGGGTCCTCGATCGACTCGCTCCTGTGCTCGTCGGGGTTCTCGACCTCCTCGCCGTCGACCGTGACCCGGCCGTCGTCGTGACGCCGGAGCCCTGAAGGCCCGAGCTGGCTCTCCGGGCCCTCCTCGTAGGAATGGTCGCCCTCGGGCCCGCCGAAGGTCTTGTACTTCGCGGGGCCGTCCGGCCAGTCCTCGAGCTTCTCGGGCGGATCCTGCTCGAGCCGATCCACCTCCTCTTGGAGCTGCTCATCGGAAGGCGGGTCCTGGCGGCGCTCCTCGGTCATGGGACCTCCTCTGGTCGATCGCCCGTTCACCTACCCGCACCCAGCGGGTAGGAACCTGTCGATGGACGATGTCGATCCCACCACCGAGGAGCTGCGGCTCTCGCAGCTGCGGCGCGAGGCCGAGGAGCGCAGGGCCGCCGACGAGTCGGGAGACGACTCGGGCGACTCCCACCAGGCACGTGCCAGCAAGGCCGCATACCTGCGCGAGAAGCTCGAGCAGCGCGCCCGCGCCGAGCGCGAGTCCGGCGAACGCTAGGCGCGCGTACTAGCCGCTCGCCGAGCGCCGGGCCAGCTCCACCAGCATCCGCACGCCGAAGCCCGATGCGCCGCCGCCCACGTGGTTGCGCGTGCCGCCCCAGGCCGTGCCGGCGATGTCCACGTGCACCCACGGCGTCTCGCCCACGAAGCGCTTGAGGAACTCCGCGGCCGTGATCGAGGACGCCTTGCGCGCCTCCGTGACGTTCGTGAGGTCGGCGTACTGTCCCTTGACCATCTCGGCGTACTCCGCGTGCAGCGGCAGCCGCCAGCCCAGCTCGCCGGAGGCCGCCCCCGCAGCCTCCACCTCGCCGCACCACGCGTCGTCGTTGGAGAACAGCCCGGCATAGGTGGAGCCCAGCGCCACGATGATCGCGCCGGTGAGCGTGGCCAGGTCCACGATCCGCTCGGCGCCGAGCTCCACGGCGTGGCAGAGGGCGTCGGCCAGCAGCAGCCGCCCCTCGGCGTCGGTGTTGTTGACCTCGATCGTCGTGCCGTTCTTCGCGGTGACGATGTCGCCGGGCTTCACGGAGCGCCCGCTCGGCATGTTGTCGGTGGAAGGGACGATCGCGGTGATCTTCACCGGCAGGCCCAGCGCCGCGATCGCGCCCATCGACTCGATCACGGCGGCGCCGCCGGACATGTCGAACTTCATCTCGTGCATCTTCGCCCCGGGCTTCAGCGAGATGCCGCCCGTGTCGAAGGTCACCGCCTTGCCCACGAAGCCCAGGTGCCCGCCGCCGCCGCCTCCGTCGTAGCGCAGGACGATCAGCTGTGGCTCCGTGTAGCTGCCCTGGGCCACGGACGCGAATGCGCCCATGCCCTGCTCCACGATCCAGTCGCGCCCGTGGGCCTCGACCTCGAGCGCGCCGTGCTCGGCCGCGAGCTCCGTGGCGCGGGCCGCCAGGAACTCGGGTGTGGCGACGTTCGAGGGGAGATTCTGGAGGTCGCGGGCGCGATTCTGCGCGGTGGCGATCACACGCCCGCGCTGCACCTCCTCGGGGTCGGCGCCCACCACCTCGAGCGAGCCGACCTCGGCGCCGTCGTCGTCGCCATCGTCCTTCGATTTGAAGCGGTCGAACTCGTAGAGCTTGAGCAGCGTGCCCTCCACCAGCGCGCCGGCTACGCCGTCGCCGCCCGGTGCCGCCCAGGAGAGCGAGCGCGCGCCCAGCTCCTTGGCGCGCCCCGCGGCCGCGGCGGCCGCCGTGCGCGCCCGCTCGGGATCGAGCTCGTCGCGCTTGCCCAGGCCCGCGACGATCACCCGCCGGCCGCCGTCGTGGGCCACCGCCACGCTCTTCAGGGCGGGCTTGGCCTCACCGGCGTCCACCAGGGCCTGCAGCGCCGGGGCGTCCAGCGACTCGTCCTCGAAGAGCCCGACGACGCGCGTGTCGGCTTCTGTGTCCTGGGGTGCGCCGCCGGGGGCGCTCACGTCGATCTCGTGCATCCGGGCAGACTAGCCCGCGGGCGCCCGACGCTATGGTTCGGCACCCCGCCCGACCCAGGAGGACCTCGCACCGATGCCCAAGACCGTGATCCTCGGCACCGCCCGCACGCCGTTCGGCAAGCTCGGCGGCGCCCTCTCGCCGCTCGACGCCACCGATCTGGGCGGCGCCGCGATCTCCGCCGCGCTCGAGCGTGCCGAGGTCGGTCCGGACCAGGTCCAGCACGTGGTCTTCGGCCAGGTGCTGCAGGCGGGCCAGGGGCAGATCCCGTCGCGTCAGGCCCAGATCAAGGGCGGCATCCCCAAGGAGGTCTCCTCCGAGACGGTGAACAAGGTGTGCGCCTCCGGTCTGCGCAGCGCCGGCATGGTGGACCAGGCCGTGCGCGCGGGCGATCTCGACGTGGCGGTGGCGGGCGGAATGGAGTCGATGTCGAGCGCGCCGTACCTGCTCAAGGATGCGCGCTTCGGCTACCGGATGGGCGACGCCAAGGCCCTCGACTCGATGATCAACGACGGCCTAACCAACCCCTTCAGCGGCAAGCACATGGCACACGAGGCCAGCGAGGTCGCCGAGGAGCTCGAGCTCACGCGCGCTGACATGGACAAGTTCGCCCTGCGCTCGCACGAGCTGGCCGTCCAGGCCACCGATGAGGGCCGCCTCCCCGAGGAGATCGCGCCGGTCACGGTCAAGGGCCGCAAGGGGGACACCGTCGTGGAGATCGACGAGGCCCCGCGGCGCGAGAGCACGCTCGAGGCGCTCGCCAAGCTGCCTCCGATCTTCGTCAAGGACGGCACCCACACCGCGGGCAACGCGCCGGGGGTGAACGACGGCGCCGGCGCCATGGTGCTCGCGTCCGACGAGTGGGCACAGGCGAACGGCCGCACCCCGGTCGCCACGATCGTCGCGCAGGCCGCCGTGGCCGACGACTTCCCATACCTCGCGCGCACGCCCGCCAACGCCACCAGGGCCGCGCTCGACAAGGCGGGCCTGGCGGTGGACGACATCGAGCTCTTCGAGATCAACGAGGCGTTCGCCTCCGTCGCGCTCAACTCCATGCGCATGCTCGGGGTGGACGAGTCGAAGGTCAACGTCAACGGCGGCGCCATCGCGCTCGGCCACCCGATCGGCGCCAGCGGCGCCCGCATCCTCGGGGCGCTCATCCACGAGCTGCGCCGCCGCGGCGGCGGCCTGGGCGTCGCGGCCATCTGCTCCGGCGGCGGGCAGGGCGACGCGATGATCGTGGAGGTCTCCGGCTCGTAGCCGGCGCGCCGTGGCGGGGGCGGCCTTCTTCGACCTCGACAAGACCCTCATCGAGGGGTCGAGCGCGTTCCACTTCGCGCGTGCGTCGTACCGCGCCGGGCTGCTCAGCCGGCGCCAGCTCGGCAGCGACGCCTGGGCCAACCTGCGCTTCCGGCTGCGCGGCTCCTCCGACGAGCAGAACGCCGCCGTGCGCGACCGCGTGCAGGAGGCCATCGCGGGCGTGCGCGTGGTGGACCTGCAGCGCCTGGGGCCGGAGGTGCTCGCCGGGATCCTGCCGCGTGTCTACCCGGACGTGCTCGCCGAGGCCTACGGCCACCAGGACGCCGGCAGGCGGGCCTACATCGTCACAGCGGCCTCCCAGGAGGTGGCCGAGCTGATGGCGCACGTGTTCGTCTTCGACGGCGGCGTCGGCACCCGCTCGGAGATCTCCGACGGCGTGTACACGGGCCGCCTCGCCGGGCCGTTCACCTACGGCGAGGGCAAGGCCGAGGCCATCCGCCAGATGGCCTCCGAGCACGGCCTCGAGCTCGCGGAGTCCTACGCCTACTCGGACTCGCAGTCCGACCTGCCCATGCTCCGCGCCGTCGGCCATCCGGTGGCCGTGAACCCGGACGCCGGCCTCGAGCGGGTGGCCCGGGCCGAGGGCTGGCGCGTCATGCGCTTCGAGAAGCTCGGCCGGCGCCTGCGCCTGGCCGCGGCCGTCGGCGGGCTCGCCGCGGTGGCCGGGGCGAGCGGCTACGTGGCGGGCGAGCTGCGCCCGCGCCTGGCGCGCCGGGGCCGGCGCCTGTTCTGAGCGCGCGCTACTCGGGCAGCGGGCTTGCGGCGGCGGAGGCGCGCATGCCGTCGAGCATCAGCGCCAGGTGGCGCTGCCAGCCGAGAGGCTCGGTCTCGCGCGTGGCCTCCATCACGCGGCCGAGCGCGCACATGATCACCGGCACGTCATCGGGCTCGAAGTCCTCCCGGATCGCACCGGCCAGCTTGCCGCGCTCGACGAGGTCGGCGGTGCGCGCTCGCAGCTCGTCGAGCTCGGGGCCCGCCTCGCTGGGCGCGGCGGCCATCACCTGGCAGTGGGCGCGATCCTCTGAGGCGAGCTCGGCGGCGCGCCAGAGAAAGCCCCGGAAGGACTCCCAGGGATCCTCCTGATCGAGCGCGTCGGTGGCGAGTGCGGCGAGCGCGCCGAACCGCTCCGCCTTCAGGGCCGCCAGCAGCGCCGCCTTGTCGGGGAAGTGGCGGTACACGGTGCCCACCCCTACTCGCGCCTGGCGGGCCACATCGTCCATCTGCGCCTCGATGCCGTCTGCGGCGAAGCACACCCGGGCCGCAGCCATGATGCGCTCGCGGTTGCGGCGTGCGTCGGCCCGGAGCGGGCGGACGGCGGAGGCTCCGGCGGCTTCCATGCGCCTGTCCTACCCCGCGCGCCCCACGCGGGCGACGGTGGGATTGACAACCGGAACAAAGATTCCGTATAGTGCGATCAGGAACCGGAACACCGCTTCCGATTATGTCACAATCCGCAGCCGTCTTCCACCCGCAGGAGCCTTCCGATGACTGAGCCCGACCTTGCCCACCGCCGTCGCTGGATGGCCCTCGGCCTGCTCGCTGTGGCCCAGTTCGTCGTTGTCCTGGACGCTTCCATCGTCAACGTCGCGCTGCCGTCGATCGGGGAGGACCTCGGCTTCTCGCAGGACAACCTCGCCTGGGTCGTCAACGGCTACGTGCTCGTGTTCGGCGGCTTCCTGCTGCTCGGCGGCCGCATGGCCGACCTGCTCGGGCGCCGCCGGGTGTTCATGGGCGGCTTGGTGCTGTTCGCGCTCGCGTCGCTCGCGGGCGGCTTCGCCGAGAGCGAGGGCCAGCTCATCGCCGCGCGCGCCGTGCAGGGCCTGGGCGCGGCCATCCTGTCGCCGGCCGCCCTGTCGATCGTCACGACGATCTTCCGCGACGGCGCCGAGCGCAACAAGGCGCTCGGTGTCTGGGGCGCCGTGGCGGGCAGCGGCGGCGCGGCCGGCGTGCTGCTGGGCGGCGTGCTCACCGATTCCCTCGGCTGGGAGTGGGTGCTGTGGGTCAACGTCCCGATCGGCATCGCCGCGGCGGCGCTCGCGCCATCGCTGATCGCCGAGAGCCGCGAGGAGGCCCGCACGCGCAACTTCGACGTCGCCGGCGCGGTCAGCGTCACCGCCGGGCTGTCGCTGCTCGTCTTCGCTCTCGTGGACGCCAACGAGGCCGGCTGGGGGTCGGCCCAGACGCTCGTGCTGCTCGGCGTGTCGGTGGCGCTGCTGGCGGCGTTCGTGGCCATCGAGTCCCGCTCGTCGTCACCGCTGGTGCCGTTCTCGATCTTCCGGATGCGCACGGTCACGGGCGCCAACGTCACGGCGTTGCTCATCGGGGCGTCGCTGTTCTCGATGTTCTTCTTCATCTCCCTCTACATGCAGCAGGTGCTGGGGTACGAGCCGCTGAAGGCGGGCCTGGCCTACCTGCCGCTGGCGCTCTCGATCATCGTCTCCGCCGGCGTGGCGTCCGTGCTCGTCACGCGCGTGGGCTTCAAGCCCGTGCTGATCACGGGGCTTGCCTTCGTGGCCGCCGGGCTCACGTGGTTCTCGCAGGTCTCGGTGGACGGCGGCTTCGCGTCCGACGTCCTCGGCCCGTCGCTGCTCGCGGCCGTCGGGCTCGGGTTGGCGTTCGTACCGGTCACCATCGCCGCCGTGAGCGGCGTGGCCGAGCACGAGTCGGGTCTGGCCAGCGGCCTCATCAACACCACCCAGCAGGTGGGCGGCGCCCTCGGCCTGGCGGTGCTCGCCACCCTGGCCAACTCGCGCACCGACGACGTGGTGGCCGCCGCGGGCGGGAATCCGGCCGAGCTGCCCAACGCGCTCACCGAGGGCTTCCAGACGGCGTTCCTGGGCGGCGCGGGCCTGGCGGTCGTGGGCATGGTGGCCGCGGCGTTGCTCATCCGCGGTTCCGACAGCCGTGCGCACGCCGAGCAGGCGCAGGCCGAAGGGCAGCCCGCCCCCGTCGCGGCCTGACCGCGCGCCCCTCGGGCCGTGACGGGCCCCCCGCTTCGTATGCTTGGAGCGTGGCCGCCCCGGCACGACCACCCGTACCCGCAAGGGTGATGACCGACGCGGAGCGCTGGTACCGCGAGCGCTACGCCGCCACCCCCGAGCGGGACGCGCTGTTCGCCACGATGTCGGGGGAGCCGATCGAGCCCCTGTACACGGAGGAGGACGTTCCGGCGGCGGGGGAGATCGGGCTGCCGGGCGAGTATCCGTACACGCGCGGGGTGTACCCGTCGATGTACCGCGGGCGGCTCTGGACGATGCGCCAGTTCGCGGGCTTCGGCACGGCGGAGGAGACCAACGAGCGCTTCCGCTATCTGCTCGACCACGGCCAGACGGGCCTGTCCACGGCGTTCGACATGCCCAGCCTGATGGGGCACGACTCCGACCATGTGCGCAGCGAGGGCGAGGTGGGGCGCGAGGGGGTGGCCATCGACACCCTCGATGACATGGAGACGCTCTTCCAGGGCATCCCGATGGGCGACGTCTCCACGTCGATGACGATCAACGCCCCGGCGGCGATCATGCTCGCGTTCTACGTGGTGGCGGCGGAGCGGCGGGGTGTGGCGGCGGAGCGGCT